>CACZPX010000299.1 GCA_902783095.1 uncultured Lachnospiraceae bacterium | reverse complement strand
TACGCAAGAACGCGGTTTTATTTGAATTTTAGGGCGGTTCAAATCGCCTCTGGCCAGTATAGGTCAAAATGTCCGAAAACCCTTGTGGCGCCTGGGTTTCCGGCGTTTCACAAAGCGGCCTGAAACGATCTGCTCCAACCGTGAATCTGCCAAAGTCTTACAACACTCGTTATCATAGGGCATATTGTTTTCATAGCGCTCTGTATTATAATACCGTGCTTTTGCTTTTACATCAAAACAAAATACGGCAGGCCCGAACACGACAGCCCCTCTTCCAAAGAAGAGGAGTATACGTACGAAGACGAGGTGCTGGAACTGCCGGAGGATATGCGGTGACCGGGCCGGCGCGCTGCGCGCGGCGGTAAGGTTTCGCGTAAATAATACATTATTTTTCCCCTTCTCACGCCAAATGATTGTATTATAATAAACAGAGGGGAGAATACGCGGGATAGTAAACACGGAGCGCGGCCCCGTGTCTTCTTTTATCTGCATCTGGGATGATACATGGCAGTCAGAAAAAATGAAATCGATATGATCCACGGCCCGCTGGCCAAAAAGATCGTGCTGTTTGCGCTGCCGCTGGCGGCGAGCGCCGTGCTGCAGCAGCTGTTCAACGCGGCAGATCTGGCGGTGGTCGGGAACTTTGCCAGCTCGCAGGCCATGGCGGCCGTGGGCAGCAACGGTTCCGTGGTGGGCCTGATCGTCAATATGTTCACCGGTCTGGCGGTCGGTGCAAACGTGCTGATCGGCAACCTGGTCGGCGCGGGGCGCCGCGGCGAGCTGAATAACGCGGTGCACACCATCATCGCCACCGCGGTCTTTGCGGGGATCTTTCTGCTGGTGGCCGGCGTTCTGCTGGCGCGCCCCATCCTCACCATGATGTCCTGCCCGGAGGACGTGATCGATCTGGCCGTGCTGTATCTGCGCATCTATTTCTGCGGCATGCCCGCCATTATGATGTACAATTTCGGTTCCGCCGTTTTGCGCAGCAAGGGCGATTCCAAGCGCCCCTTTTTGGCGCTGACCTTTGCGGGCGTTTTGAACGTGGGCATGAACCTGCTGTTTGTGATCGTGTTTAAACTGCACGTGATCGGCGTGGGCGTGGCCACGGTGCTCTCCAACTGCGTCTCGGCCGGGCTGGTGCTGCGCTTCCTGCTCACGGAGGAAGAAGAATTCCGCCTGGATCTGCGCCAGCTCAAAAAGAAATTCCGCAAGTCCTATCTGCTGACCATGGCCAAGGTGGGCATTCCCGCCGGTCTGCAGGGCATGGTCTTTTCCATTTCCAATGTGACCATCCAAAGCGCCATCAACAGCTTCGGCTCCGCCTGCGTGGCCGGCAGAAGCGCTGCGCAGAACGTGGATTCCATTTCCTACTGCCTCATCAACTCCTTCGGGCAGACGGCGGTCACCTTTACCGCCCAGAACTACGGCGCCGGGGACGAGGCCCGCGTCAAAAAGGTATTCTGGCTGTGCATGGGTATCTGCGAGGCAGCGGATATCGTGCTGCTGGGCGCGATCGTCCTGTTCCGCAACGCGTTTATCCGCCTGTTCACTACGGACGAGGTGGTCATCGCCTACGCCATGGAGTGCTTCTTTCACTCCGGTATCCTGCATTTTATGAACGCCTGGTACGAGATCCCGGGCGGCACCATGCGCGGCATGGGGCACTCGCTGGTGCCAGCGCTCATCACGGTGGTGGGCACCTGTGCGCTGCGTCTGCTGTACGTATTCTTTATCTTCCCGCTCAACCGGACGCCGGGCTTTTTGATCACGGTCTATCCCATCTCCTGGATCGTGACGGGGTCCGCCATGAACATCGCCATGGTGATCGTGCGGAAAAAGGCCTTCGCAAAGCTGCGCGGGGAGAACCGGCTGCGAACGCAACAATGAGATGATACACAAAGAGGGGCTGCTGCAATGAAAAAGAGAGAGGTCAAGACAAAACGGAGCGCTGCCGGCAGGATCTTCCAGGTGCTGGGCATCGTGGTACTGACGGTGGTGATCCTGGCGGGCCTGCTGTTCGGTTTTCTGGCGATCACCGAGTACAAACCCGCGGACGTGGAAGCCGTGGAAACGGTCGGGACACAGTCCAAGACGCTGGCTGCGGGCGATCATCTGACGGTGATGACCTGGAATCTCGGGTACGGCGCGCTGGGCGACAACGCGGATTTCTTTATGGACGGCGGCAGCGGCGTGCAGACGGCCGACGAGGCGCGCCTGGACGCCAACCTGCAGGGGATCATGACGGAGATCTGGGAGGAATCGCCGGATCTGCTGCTGTTGCAGGAGGTGGACCGCGGCTCCACCCGCTCGCTTGGCGTGGACGAATTTGACTGGCTCTGCCAGGGCATGGACGGCTACGTGTCCGCCTTTGCCAACAATTTCAAAGTGGCCTTTCTTCCCTATCCTCTGCCGCCCATCGGCACGGTGGACTCCGGCGTCGCCACGCTTTCCGTCTATGCGCAGGAAAACGTGCAGCGCGTGCAGCTTCCCATACCGTTTTCCTGGCCGGTGAGCATGGTCAACTTAAAGCGCTGTGTGATGATCAGCCGCATCCCCGTGGCGCAGAGCGAGCACGAGCTGGTGGTGATGAACCTGCACCTGGAGGCCTATGACGACGGCGAGGGCAAGGCCGCGCAGACCGCGGCGCTCGCAAAACTGCTGGAAGAAGAGGCCGCCAAGGGCAACTACGTGATCGCCGGCGGCGATTTCAACCAGGTCTTTTCCTCTGTGAATATGGCGGCCTATCCCGCGCAGGAGGGCAAGTGGCAGGCCGGAAAGCTGGACGAGACGCAGATCTCCGGGGACTGGCAGTTTATGATGGACGCGGACGTTCCCACCTGCCGCAGTCTGGACCAGCCCTATGCCGGCGCGGACAAGGCGGGCTTCCAGTATTATGTGATCGACGGCTTTATCGTATCTTCCAACGTCAACGTGGAATATCTGGAGACGCAGGATCTGGGCTTTGTGTGTACGGACCACAATCCCGTGCTGATGCGCCTGTCGCTGCAGTAACGCATGACCGCACAGAATACAACGCTTACCAGAAAGCTGGCCCTGCGGCAGTGGGTGCGCATCGTGGTCGGCCTGACCATCGGGGCGCTGGGTGTCTATCTGCAGATCTACGCCAATATCGGGCTGGCGCCCTGGGACTGCCTGGGCATGGGCATCGCCAATCATACGCCGCTCAACTACGGGCTGGCGATGACCGTCTCTTCGGTGATCATCCTGGGGATCGACTTTCTTTTAAAGGAACGGATCGGGTTCGGCACGATCATAGACGCACTCTACACCGCCAACGTGGTGCAGCTTTACAGCGACGTCAACCCGCTGCCGGAAGTGACGAACACCTGGGCCGGCGTCGGGATCATGGTGGCAGGTTTTTTTGTCCAGTCGGTGGGCATGTACCTGTACATGAGCGCCGCACAGTGCTGCGGCCCGCGCGATTCCCTGTTTGTGGGGCTGGGCAAACGGGTGCCCAGGATCCCTTTTGGGCTGGTGCAGATCGCGGTCCTGGCCGTGGTGCTTTTGGCGGGCTGGCTTCTGGGCGGCCCGGTGGGGATCGGAACGGTCATCAGCACCTTCGGCATGGGGCTGGTGCTGCAGCTGGTCTTTAACCTGCTGCGGTTTGAACCGCGCAAGGTGGTGCATCGCAGCGTGATCGAAGTGGTGCGGGTCCTGGCCGGACGGACGCAGAACAGCTGATCCCGCAAGGCGGCGCGGCAGAGGCGGCCGCAAAAAGAAGCACAGAAGAAAACCGGCAGGGCCAGGGAGCTCTGCCGGTTTTGCGTGGAGGGAACGATGTACCTGCCGCAGTTTTGTGCAGTCGGCTTTTCAGGTGGCCATGGGGTGCAGGGATTCCGCCCAGCCGTACTGGCTCATTAATTTTGCCTGATGTCCGCGCTTTGCAGCAAGCGGCTGTTCCAGATAGCGGTAGTAGTCGCAGTCCAAAAGCGCGGTGTTCACCGCGTAGGCGTTGCGCGTGTGACGGAGCACGCCTCCCAGGCCGAGCGCCTCCAGCGTGCGTTTCAGCACGGTAAAATACGTGCGCACGTAGGATTTTTTCTGTGTTGCGTTCCCCTCGTCTTCCCATAAAACGCGGCAGAGCTCGCTCACGGTCACGGACGCGCCGCGCCGGCTGATCAGATAGGCCAGGACCTCTTTGGCGCCGCTGCGGTCGAAATGGATCACTTCTCCGCGGAAAAATACCTCAAAATTGCCGAAACACTGGACGGTCAGCTTTTCCGGCGCGGGTTTTACCGGCACGGGATAGCGCAGGTTGTCCAGCGCGGCGCGCACCGCCCCGGCGTCTACAGGCTTTAGCAGGTAGTCGCTGGCGTGCAGCTGCCAGGCGGGGAAGGCATAGTCGGCGGACCCGGATACGATGATGATATTCACGGCGGGGTGCCGCGCCTGCAGCGAGCGGATCGGTCCGAAGGCGTCCGGCTCGCCGGGGAAGATCTCCGTAAAAACCACGTCGATCCGCTCCGTGCGGGCGTACGCCGCGGCCTGTGCCGGCGTCGTCGCCACAAACAGGGTGGGGCGGGGGTCCGTCGCTGTCTGCAGCAGAAGATACAGACGGCGAAGTTCCACCAGATCATTGTCCGCGATCAGGATGTTCATCTTGGATACCCGTGCAAATCCCTTGTCGTTGCGCGCAGAGCTTTCGCGGCCCGCGCAGATGGTCTCGCAAAAATCAAATAGAGGCATTGCCTGCTGTCCGTCCGTACGCGGCGGCGCAGGACGGCTAAGGCAACAGCAGAGGACTGCGGCCGACAAAAACAGGCATAATGTATATATAACATCATTTTATATAAAATGTTATATAAAATTGCTTTTTTATTCAATAAACGCAAAAGGGGATGACGGTCCTGCCGCGGGGACCCGGAACCGGGCTCAGAAAGTGGGACGGTAGAACCGTCCCCGGGGCCCGGGGTTTAATCCTGCGGCGTAAGGATCGCGGACAGAAGCCTGGTATAGGCGGAAAAGGCGGAGGGCAGGGCGTAGTCGGACAGGACGGTGCGCACGGGGATGAAGCGGGCGCTGTCCGGGCCGTCTGCCGCCGGAGACTCCCGCAGGGGAGCGGGATCAGGCAGAGAAAGCGAGACAGGAGAACCGTCCCCGTGTCTCAAAAGTGGGACAGAAGAACCGTCCCCGTGTCCCAGGGGGACGGTGACCAGCCACGCGGTCATGTCCCATTCCAGGTGGGTGAAGACGTGGCGGGCAGGCGGAGCCAGCGCAAGATCCGGCTGTGCGATCCCCAGCGCGGCGCAAAAGGCGCGGGCCTGCGTTTCGGACAGGCACCCTTCCGTGTTGGGAAACTCCCACAGCCCGGCCAAAAGCCCGGTTTTGGGACGTTTGCGCAGCAGGACGCGGTCGCCCTGCAGTATGATAAAGACCGTGCGGTGTTCCACGCGGCGCGGCGCCTTTTTGGCGAGCACCGGCAGAACGTCCGTCAGGCCGTCCCGCCTTGCGGCGCAGCGGTCCGCCAGCGGGCAGCGGCCGCAGTGCGGCGCGCCGTTTGGCAGGCAGACGGTGGCGCCCAGATCCATCAGCGCCTGGTTCAGATCGCCGGGGCGGTCGTCCGGAAAAACCGCAGCATAGGCGGAAGCGGCGGCCTTTTTGGCCGCCGGCGTACCGACGTCCCGCGGGTCGCCGGTGAGCCTGGCGTACACCCGCAGCAGGTTGCCGTCCACGGCGGGGGCCTTTACCTGATAGGCGACGGAGGCGATGGCGGCCGCCGTATACGGCCCGATGCCCGCCAGCTTTTCCAGGGCTTTCGGTTCGCGCGGCAGTACGCCGCCGTACTGTTCCGTCAACTGGACGGCGGCCTTTTGCAGGTTGCGCACGCGGGAATAGTAGCCCAGGCCTTCCCACAGCTTTAACAGCAGCTCCTCCGGCGCGGCGGCCAGCGCCGGTACGTCCGGCAGGGCAGCCAGAAAGCGTTCATAGTAGGGGATCACGGCCTCCACGCGCGTCTGCTGCAGCATGATCTCCGAGATCCACACGTGGTAGGGCGTGGGATCTTCGCGCCACGGCAATATGCGGCGGTTTTTATCGTACCAGTCAAGCAGCGCGGAAAGTTCCGGCAGGGCAAAGGGGCCCGCGGCTGCTGCGCGGGTCTCTGCGGCAGCCGTGTTTGCGTCGCCCGCGGCGGCTTTGACGCAGGCGTCTGCCGTGCGCTCTTTTGTATCAGACTGTGAAAGCTTGTTCATGTGGGTCATCTCTCCGTGCCCTTACTATAAGGCCGCCGCCCGCGGATTGCAAGAAAGAGGAGCGTTAAAAACATGCGGCACAAAAAGGTTGCGTCAAAGGCTTTCCGAACGGCGGGACCTGTGGTACAATGGGCTCACCAAACGACTGGCAGGTATTTTTATGTCAAAGAATCTGATCTTTACCGAACCGAGCGCCGCCGAGGCGCATCTGCTGGCGCCGTATTTTTCCATGCGGCCCAACAAAACCTGTGACAGCGGTGTGCTGGACACCTATATCTGGAAGGATCACTATCAGATCCGCTGCTGCATTGCGGACGAAAAGGCCGTCCTGACGCTGATGGATGACGGAAACGGCCCGTTCATCATGCCGCCCTGGTGCGCCGAAGAGGATCTGGCCTATTATTTTGATCTGATGCGGCAGTATTTCAACGAGGAGCTGCAGCTGCCGCTCACGGTATATTCCGCGGACGAGGAGTGCGTGCTGGCGCTCGGCCTGCAGGACGATCCGCGCTACGTGGTGCGGGAGGAGACGGACTACAAAGACTATCTGTACGACGGCGACGGGCTGCGCACGCTGGCCGGAAAGAAATATCATCAGAAAAAGAACCAGGTAAACCGGTTTCACCGGGAGTACGAGGGCCGGTGGGAGTACCGGACGCTCTCCTGCGCGGACCGGGACGTGGTGCTGGCGTTTCTGGACCGCTGGTACGCGCAGCACGCCGAGCAGAGCGACGAGGACATGCGCTACGAGCGGCGCGGCATTGAGGAGATCCTGCAGGAGTGCAGCCTGCTGTCCTATCAGATAGGAGGGATCTTTATTGACGGCGAACTGCAAGCCATGTCCATGGGCACCTTAAACCCGCGGGAGAATATGGCGGTGATCAGCATCGAAAAGGCCAATCCGGACTTTGCCGGGATCTACCAGGTGATCAACCAGGAGTTTTTGCGGCATGAGTTTCCCACGGCGGCCATCATCAACCGCGAGGACGACATGGGGCATCCCGG
>CACZPX010000298.1 GCA_902783095.1 uncultured Lachnospiraceae bacterium | reverse complement strand
TACGGTTCCTTTATCGAGCATCTTGGGCGCGCCATCTACGGCGGCGTCTACGAGCCGGGGCACGAGACCGCGGACGACATGGGCTTCCGCAAAGACGTGCTGAAGCTGGTAAAAGACCTGAAGGTCCCGATCGTGCGGTACCCGGGCGGCAACTTTGTATCCGGCTACCGCTGGGAAGACGGCACCGGCCCCAAGGAGAAGCGGCCGCGCCGCATGGAGCTTGCGTGGTTTTCCGTGGAGCCCAACGAGGTGGGCATAGACGAGTTCCAGGAGTGGGCAAAGCGCGCCGACGCGGAGGTGATGATGGCCGTAAACCTGGGCACGCGCGGCCCGCAGGAGGCCGGTGACCTGGTGGAATACTGCAACAGCACCACCGACACCTGCTACGCCAACAAGCGCCGGGAGAACGGCTTTGAAAAGCCCTTCGGCATCAGGGTCTGGTGCCTGGGAAACGAGATGGACGGCGACTGGCAGATCTGCCATAAGACCGCCTACGAGTACGGGCGCACCGCCTGCGAGGCCGGCAAGGTGATGAAGTGGACCGACCCGGACATCGAGCTGGTGGTGTGCGGAAGCTCCAACAAAAACATGCCCACCTGGGGCAGCTGGGAGCGCACGGTCCTGCGCGAGTGCTACGAGCAGGCGGACTATCTGTCGCTGCACAACTACTATGGCAATTATGCGGACGATACGCCGGCTTTTCTGGCGGTGTCGCTGGATATGGATGAATTCATCAAGGAGACCGCGGCGATCTGCGACGAGATCAAGGCGGAGAAGGGCTCGGACAAGACCGTGAACCTGTCCTTTGACGAGTGGAACGTGTGGTTCCACAGCCGGGAGGACGACGAGAAGATGGAAAAGTGGCAGGTGGCGCCGCCGCTTTTAAACGAGATCTACAACCTGGAAGACGCCCTGGTGGTGGGCTGCCTGCTCATCACGCTGATCAAAAACTGCGACCGCGTGAAGATGGCCTGCCTGGCGCAGCTGGTGAACGTGATCGCGCCGATCATGACGCGGACCGGCGGTCCGGCCTGGGCGCAGACCATCTACTATCCCTTCCTGCACGCGTCCGTAAACGGCCGCGGCACGGCGCTTGCGACGCAGTGCGCCTGCGACACCTATGCGGCGGGCAAGCGGGACGCCGTTCCCTACGTGGAGACGGTCGCGGTGGAAAACGAGGACGGCGGCCTGACGCTGTTCGCGGTGAACCGGTCGCTTACGGACACCTGCGAGCTGGATCTGGCGGGCTTTGCGGGCTGCCGGCTCGTCAGCCATACGACGCTTACCGGGGACGACTTAAAGCAGGTCAACACCGAGGAGCAGCCGTTCGCCGTGGCGCCGCAGGAACTGCCCGTGAGCGGCACGCCCGTGCTGCCGGCCCGGTCCTGGAATATGCTGCGGTTTGAGAAGGCGTAAGGCGGCGCAGCCGCGGGGGAGAACCGTGAAGATCCGTTTTGATACACTGGATAAAAAACCGAAGGTTTACGGCATTCTGCTGCTGACCGTTCTGACGGCGGCGGCCATACTGACGCTGCGGTATTCCATGAACGCGCGGCTGGACCAGATCAGTTTTCTGTACATCGTCTATTACGCGACGGTGGTCTGGATGCTGGGCAAGGCGTTTTTCCGTCAGCTGCGGTACAATCCGTACTCCTACAACAGTATCCTGTACAGCGGCTTTGCCCTGTTCTTTTTCTCCGTGCTGCTGTCGTATACCGCCCTGTTTGTATACCAGCTCCGTTACCCGGACTACTGTACCGTCGATCAGTCGCTGCACATTCTGCTGGGGTCGGCGCACAATTACATCATCCTGTCCATGCCGTTTCTGCTGGGGTTTTCGGCTGCGCTGTGCGTCTCCAACCTCTCCCTGATCCGGCACGAGGGCAGGCGGCCGGTCAACATGCTGGGCATCCTGCTGTCGCTCATCCTGATGGCGGGGGCGGCCTTCCTCTTTTTCGGCAACTACTACGCTTCCGGCTCCCAGACGGAGGTGATGATCCACGACCTGATCTACAACGTGCTGTCCGCGCTGTACCTGTACTTTGAGTGCATGCTGATCGGCACCATCATCTCCGCGCTGATCGCGGCGCGCTACGAGCCCGACAAGGACAAGGACGTGATGATCATTTTGGGCTGCGGCATCCGAAAGGACGGCACGCCCTCGTCCATCCTTGCCGGACGCATCGACCGCGCGCTGCGGTTTTATGAGGAACAGCTGGCGCAGACCGGCAAAGATATGATCTTTGTGACCTCCGGCGGGCAGGGGCCGGACGAGGTGATCTCCGAGAGCGCGTCCATGAAGGCCTATCTGCTGCAAAAGGGGGTCCCGGCGGACCACGTCATAGAGGAGGACCGGTCCGCGGACACCGCGGAAAACATGCGGTTTTCCAAGGAGAAGATAGAGGCGTGGCTGGCGCAGAGCGGCCGTACGTTAAATGACGTAAAGGTGGCCTACAGCAC
>CACZPX010000297.1 GCA_902783095.1 uncultured Lachnospiraceae bacterium | reverse complement strand
TATCCTGCCGCCGGCCATGGAACGCTTCCGCGCGGCCTATCCCGACGTGCGCTTTGAGATACGGCAGGGGGATTACTCCGACGTATACCGCTGGGTGCAGGAGGGAACGGTGGACCTGGGATTCATCGACGCGGACGCGGCGGGTACCCTGGAACGCAAAGAACTCTATCGGGAGCCGCTTTTGGCGGTGCTGCCGCAGGATCATCCGCTGGCCCGGCAGGATACGGTGTCCATGGCGGAGCTGCTTCGTCAGCCGTTCATCATGCTGGCAGAAGGGGAAAACAGCAGCGTAAGGGCGCTGTTTTCCGCACAGGGGCTTGCGCCGCAGCCGGCCTATGAGGTTTACGACGACTACAGCATCCTGGCCATGGTACGGCGCGGCCTGGGCGTGTCCGTGCTGTTCCGGAACGTGCTGCGCGGATACGACGACGGCGTGGCTGTGCGGCCGCTTGCGGAGGGCCCCTTCCGCGTAATGGCCGTGATCTGGAAAGATCTCTCCGTAATGCCCTTGGCAGCCAGACGATTTCTTGATATCCTGATTTCGGAGGTACCGATCCATGAAAAAGATCTATTATAACGGACAGGTATATACGGGCGCGCTGCCGCTCGTTCAGGCTTTTGCGGAGGAAGACGGTCGGTTTGTGTTTACCGGCTCCGATGAGGCTGCCCTGGCGCTTGCAGGGCCGCAGGACGAACGGACGGACCTTGAGGGGTCGTTTGTGTGCGCGGGCTTTAACGACAGCCACATGCATCTGCTCAACTACGGACAGTTTCTGCTGTCCGCAAAACTTTCCGAACATACGGACAGCCTGGCAGAGATGCTTTCCTACACCGCGCGGTTTCTTTCGGAGCATCCGCGAAAGACCGGTCAGTGGCTCACCGGCCGCGGCTGGAATCAGGACTATTTCACAGACGTGCAGCGCATGCCGGACCGCCATGATCTGGACGGCATATCCACGGAGGTACCCATCGCGCTGACCCGCTGCTGCGGACACTGCCTGACGGTCAACAGCAAGGCGCTGGAACTTTTGGGGATCGACGCCCAAACGCCGCAGCCGGAGGGCGGCCGCATCGGCATCGAAAACGGGGAATGTGACGGACGTTTTTACGACAACGCCATGTCGCTGGTCTACGACGCCCTGCCCGCGCCCGATAAGGAGGACGTAAAGCAGATGATCCGTACGGCCTGCGCCGCGCTCAACAGCTACGGTGTGACCAGCAGCCAGACGGACGACTACATCGTGTTCCACAGCCTGCCCTGGCAGACGGTGATGGACGCTTACCGGGAACTGGAGGCAGAAGGGGCGCTCACCGTGCGTGTGAACGAGCAGAGCAATTTCACCACGCTGCAGGCGCTGCAGGCCTTTACGGCTGCCGGCCAAAACACCGGCGTCGGCAGCGACCTGTTTAAGACCGGACCGTTAAAGATGCTTGGCGACGGATCCCTGGGCGCGCGCACGGCCTATCTGTCGCGCCCGTACGCGGACGATCCGTCCACCTGCGGCTTCCCGGTCTTTTCCCAGCAGACCCTTGACGAGATGATCGGCTACGCCAACAGCATCGGCATGCAGGTGGCCATCCATGCGATCGGCGACGGCTGCCTGGATATGGTCCTGAATGCGATCGAGAAGGCGCTCACGGAGCACCCGCGGGAGGATCACCGGCACGGCATCGTGCACTGCCAGATCAGCCGGGCGGACCAGCTGGAACGCATCGCACGGCTGAAGCTGCACGTGTACGCGCAGTCCATCTTTCTGGATTATGACAACCATATCGTGGAAGACCGTGCCGGCGAGGACCTGGCCGCCACGAGCTACAGCTGGAAGACGCTGCAGAACGCCGGCGTGAGCGTAAGCAACGGCACGGACTGCCCGGTGGAGCTGCCGGACGCCCTGCGCGGCATTCAGTGCGCCGTGACCCGCACCACCGTGCGGGACCACGTGGGGCCGTATCTGCCGGATCAGGCCTTTACCGTTCAGGAAGCGCTGGATTCCTACACCGTGCGCGGTGCGGAGGCCAGCTTTGAGGAGTCGGTAAAAGGGCGTATCGCGCCCGGCTATCTGGCTGATTTTGTGATCCTGGGGCAGAACCCCTTTGCCGTTGATCCGGACGAGATCCACAGCATCCCCGTGAAGGCGACGTATCTGGCCGGCAGCTGCGTGTACAGAAAATAGCGGAGGAGCTTTACGAAACGTAAAACGTCTTTCCGAAAGAGCATCCTCCGGGGTGCTTTTTTGATGCCGCAAAGGGAGCGGCGGCCCTTATTCATTTGCAAAAAGGGGTTGACGATGCTTCATAAAAAAAGTAGAATTTATAAGGTTTTTAATAAAAACCGCCGCACACTGAAAATTGAATAAGGAGGAAACACTGTGGACAAAGTAATCATAGCTGTGATCACGCTTGTCATAGTCGCTCCCCTGACCTGGCTTATCTCATCTATATACAGAAAAAAGGTATATGAAAAGAAAGTCGGCACTGCCGAGGAAAAGTCCAGAGAGATCTTGGACGAGGCAATGAAAACCGCAAAGCAGAAGAAGAGAGAGGCACTGCTGGAAGCCAAGGAAGAGGCTTTAAAGGCGAAGAACGAGTTCGACAAGGAAACCAAGGAACGTCGTGCGGAGCTGCAGAGGCAGGAGAGGAGACTGCAGAACAAGGAGGAGAGCCTGGACAAGAAGCTCGAATCCATGGAAAAGCGTGAGACCAATTATGCGGCGAAAGAAGAGAGCCTGAACAAGAAGCACGCAAAGCTGGATGAAATGATCGCCAAAGAGACCACGGAACTGGAGCGTATCTCGGGTCTGACCAAGGATGAGGCAAAGAACATCCTGCTGGGCATCATGGAGGATGACATCAAGCACGAGACCGCCGTCAGGATCCGCGAGATGGACGCGCAGGTGAAGGAGGAATCCACCAAGCGGGCCAAGGAATACATCGTCAACGCGATCCAGAAATGCGCCGCGGACCATGTGGCGGAGACGACCATCTCGGTGGTTCAGCTTCCCAACGACGAGATGAAGGGACGCATCATCGGCCGTGAGGGACGCAATATCCGTACGCTGGAGACGATGACAGGCGTGGAACTGATCATCGACGATACGCCGGAAGCCGTGATCCTGTCCGGTTTCGATCCGATGCGCAGGGAGATCGCCAAGATCGCGCTGGAGAAGCTGATCGTGGACGGCCGTATCCATCCCGC
>CACZPX010000296.1 GCA_902783095.1 uncultured Lachnospiraceae bacterium | reverse complement strand
ACATACACCTGCGCGACCTCGCGTCCGGGAAGGGCCCCCGTGTTGCGCACGACCGCTGTCACGGTCAGGACCGGAGCCTTCGGCCGCCTGTTTTGCGCCGGCCGGTCCTCTTCCAAAACGCTCTCCGGCACAGGTTTGTCCGGCGCTTCGCCCGGTCCGCAGGCCGGCGTGCCGCACCCGGCCGCTTCCGCGCCTGCAATTTTTACGGACTCGCAGCGGACCGCAAACTCCGTATAGGAAAGCCCGTACCCGAACGGGAAGAGCACTTGCTTTTGAAACGTGTCATAATAGCGGTAGCCCGCGTACACGCCCTCGCGGTAGCGCACCTCGTCCGCGCCGCCAAAGTCCAGCTTCTGACTCTGCGCCGCGGACGCCCAGGTCGTCGCAAGCTTTCCGGACGGCGCCGCCTTTCCCAGCAGAATATCCGCCAAAATGCGCCCGGTCAGCGCGCCCAGCTGCGACAGCAGCAGGATATTGCCCACTTCCCGCACCGGCGACAGATCCACAGGGCCGCCCACGTTCAGAACCAGCATAAACCGTTCAAATCGCCGGTTTAACGCCAGAATGTCGCGGATCTCCGTGTCCGTCAGCAAAATATCGCCCTTTTCAAACGTGCGGTCGCTGCCCTCCCCGGACACGCGGGAGAGCACGTACACGGCGGCGTCCGCCGGCTCTCCGCCGTCATCAAGCGGAATATGATACTCCGGCTCCGGCATCACCGCGCCCATGCCCAGCTTGAACACCGGCACGTGCTGCGCTTTGGCCTGCGCCTTGATCTTTGCGATAAACCGCGTTTTTGCCTGTGCGCGCACGGCGTCGTAGGCGTCCAGCCAGGCGCCGGTGGTCACCGTAAACCCGGCCGCCGCAAGCCCGCGCTCCGCGCTCACCGTAAAACGGCTGTTCACCTCGCCGGAGCCCGTGCCGCCCGTCACCGTATGCCGCGCGCCGCTGCCGTACAGGGCAACGGGCCCCGCCTGCTTCAGCGGAAACGCGCCGTTTTTCTTTAAGAGGACCGTGCAGTCCGCCAGCAGGCGGTACACCCGCCGCATGTTGATTCGCTCCCGTTTTGTAAGTTTCATCCTGCCCTCCTGCTTTACATCCTGCGCGTCATTCGGGACGCTTTCCGCCGACTCATTTTCATGTGCGCGTCATCCGGTACGGGCCGCTTCGACGCATTTTCTGCAGCCGGCGCCGCCGGCGGCCTCATTCTGCAGCCCGTGCCGGTCCCTCTGCGGTCTGTCCCCGCTCCCGCATCTTTTCACAAAGCATCAGATCCATACAGTGAACGTGCGGGATCCCGCCGCTCCGGTCTTCAAAGATGATCTCATCGATCCGGTGGATCTTCCAGTCCGGCAGATACCCAAACAGTTCTCCGGGTTTCCACAGGGTCTCTTCCGGGTCCCAGTCCGGCGCCGGGGCCAGAAACGGTTTTGCCACGAACACGTTCAAATAAACCAGTCCGTGCAGTTTCGTGATACGGTCGATCTTTTCAAAAAAACCCTGTTTGTTCTCTCCGGTCAGAAACTGCAGCGTTCCGGACGAATAGACGATGTCAAAACGCGCTTCGGTGTGAAAGGTGTTGATATCATCCACATAGGCATGCAGCTTTACGCCGCGTTCTGACGCAAGACGGTTCGCCTTGCGGATCCCGGCTTTTGCCAGATCAAACGCGGTCACCGTATAGCCTTGCTGCGCCATATACACGGCGTCCTTCCCCTCGCCGCAGCCTATGTCCAGCACCGTCCTGCCGGGTGCCGGCGGACAAACCCCGCAGAGCTCCGCGCAGAATGCTGCCGGTTCGGTTCCCCAATAGTATTCCTTCGCCGCATAGCGCGCCTCATAGGCCGTTTTTCCGGTCGTCATAGCCGCCCTCCCCCGCCGTTTTTCCGAATTTATCATAACATATTCCGGCTGCGTCAACAGGTCTTTTCCTGAAACATTTGCATATTGCGGCGCCCGTCTCCTGTTTTCCTGCCACAGGCGGCCCGGCTCCGTTTTTCCCCCTTGCCATTTGCAGGACTCTGCGTTATATGTACCGGCAGAGGCTTAAGATCTGCCCGGCTGCCGTGCCCGCTTTTCGTCCGCGCCGGGACCGAAACGGCAGGCGTCCGGCACATCCATTAGCTTCACTCCCAACATGTTTTTCAGGAGGAACGTCATGCCCGATCAAACCCATTCCGCTCCCGAAACCGTTCTGCACCGGCTGACGGAGACCCATTACGGCAGCGACCCGTACCGCCCCGCCCTGAAGGGCTTTCTGATCCCGGGCAGGCGCGGCAAGCTGCTCGCCGCGCTGTTTGCGGCGGCCGGCCCCGGTCCGCATCCCACCGTGCTGCTGTTTCACGGCATCCCCGGCGTGGAGCGCAATCTGGACCTGGCGCAGTACCTGCGCCGCGAGGGCTTTCACGTGCTCACCTTCCACTACAGCGGCTGCTTTGGCAGCGACGGCGCCTATTCCATCGCAAACGATCTGGAAGACGCGGAGACGGTGCTGAACTTCGTCTTAAACGATACCGGCTGCGGCTTTGACAGGGACCGCATCTACGCCGTGGGGCACAGCCTGGGCGGCTTTGTGTGCGGCAGGCTGGCCGCGCGCCGGCCGGAGATCCGCGCGGGCGTGCTATTAATGCCCTACGACATCGGGCGGACCGCGCAGTTGAAGGCCACGGATCCCGCCGCCTATCAGGGCGTGGTGGATCTGCTGAACGACGCCGCGCCGTGGCTGTCCGGCACCAGCGGCGAAGCGCTGTTAAAAGAGGCGGAGGAGAATGAGGCCGCCTTTTCGCTGGTCCCCGTGGCAGAAGAACTCTCCCGCATCCCGCTGCTGTGCGTCACCGGCTCCCTGGATACGGACGTGCCGGAGCACGCCTTCTGCACCCCGCTGCGGCACGCCGTCGCGGCCTGCGGCGGTACCCTGCTGCAATACGAGTGCTATCCCACGGACCACGCGTTCTCGGACTGCCGCCTGACCGTTGCGGAACGGATCTGCCGGTTTTTAAAGGAAGCGGACGGGCGCTAAGCCCGCGGCAGCCGGCCGCCGCACTTACGGCGCGGCGCTGCAATCGCCCCTTGCAGGAAGGCGCCCCGTTTATTATAATTATTTTATTATGAACACAAGGAGGAAGTTTCCTATGAATAGGATATCTTTGGACGAGAGCCGCCTGGCTCCGTTTTTGAGCAGCGACGCGCTGGCGCAGATGGAAGAAAAGACCGTGGCCGCAGCCGAACTTTTAAAGGCGAAGACCGGCGCCGGCAACGACTTT
>CACZPX010000295.1 GCA_902783095.1 uncultured Lachnospiraceae bacterium | reverse complement strand
TGCACCCAGAACGACAGCGACACGGTGAACACGTCCGCGGCCAGCTGCGCCCACACGATGCCGTACATGCCGAACAGGGCGTTGAACAGAAACAGCATGGGAATGTTGAAGGCCAGCCAGCGCATCACCGCCAAAAAGAAGGCGTAGCCGCCCTGCCCATAGCTGTTGAACAGGTGCACGTGGAAAAAGCTCAAAAACATCAGCACCGTCGCCAGACTGCGTATCCTTAAGAAGCCTGTGCCAAGCGCCACGGTCGCCGCGTCCGGAATGAAAAACCGCATGATAAACGGCGCAAAGATCTCGTACAGGGCGATGGCAATCAGAGCGCACACGATGCCCAGCCGCCGTGAAAAGCTGGTGACCGCGTTCATGCGCGCGTAGTTTTTTGCCGAAAAGTTGTAGGCCACGATGGGCACCATGCCCTGGCAGATGCCCACGCCGATGTTTAGCGGCAGCCGTTCGGCCTTTAAGACGATCCCCACGGCCGCGAGCGCCACGCCGCTGTAGCCGGCCATCAGCCTGCCGATCACAATGTAGTCCAGGTCAAACAGAAAGCCCGCGACCGACGAGGGCACGCCCACGGAAAAGATCTTCCTCAAATGCTCGCGCTCGGGCAGCAGGCCGGGCCGCTGCAGGCGGATCACGGAATCCTTCCCCAGCCGGCGGATCATGATCACAAAATACACGCAGGAGATGCAGTTGGAGATGCAGGTCGCGATGCCCGCGCCCACGATCTCCTGCCCCTTTGGCATCAGCACGAACATGAACAGCGGGTCCAGCGCGATGTTGATGAGCCCGCCCATGGTGATGCCAAAGCCCGCCTTTTTGGATTCACCCACGCTGCGGATCAGGTTGGCCATCACGTTGGCCATCACGGTGGGGATGCCGCCCGCTGCGATCACACACAGGGCGTAGGAGCGCGCATAGCCAAAGGTGCTTTCGTCCGCGCCCAAAAGCCGCAGCAGCGGGTCCATGAACAGCAGCACCCCTACCGCGAACACGGCCCCCACCAGAAAGGCGAACCACAGGCAGAAACTGCTCACCCGTCTGGCCGCGTCCGGCCGCTTCTCCCCCAGCAGGCGGGAGATCTGCGCGCCGCCGCCCACGCCGGAAATGCCGGCCAGGGCGCCGCATATATTGAACACCGGCAAAATCAGCGAGGCGCCCGCCACCATGAGCGGGTTGTTGGTCCGCCCCACAAAAAAGGTGTCCGCAATGTTGTAAAAGAGGATGATGAGCTGCCCGATGATGGTCGGCACCACCATGGTCCGCACCGCGCGCGGCACTGGCATCGTCTCGAATACGTCTCTGTTTTTTACGTTGGCAGCCGCTGCCATGACTTCCTCCTGTATCTCCTCAAGAAGGTACTATTCCAGTTCAAACGGGATCCCGCGCTCCATCGCGAAGGTGTGGGCATAGGAGCCCTCCCTGCAGCAGATGGTCACGGTATATTCTTCCGCGCCGCCGTCCCCGGCGGGGACCTTTTCAAAGTTGACGCTGCCGATCCCCACGACCGACTCCGGGATATGGATCCTTGAGAGGCCCTTTGCGTAGGAGAAGCACCAGTCTTCTATGTGCAGGGTCCCCTCCGGCACGGTCAGTTCCCCGGTTACGGCTGAGGGCACGCAGATCAGCCGCGTCCCACTCCTGTCCGTGAGCAGGCCTTCAGCCGCGGCGTAAGTCTCGTTTTCCTGCACGACCCGGAACCGGGTCACCTCCAGGCTCTCAAACGCGCTGTCGCCGATCTGCGTCACGTGCGGACCGATGATCAGTTCAGCTTCTTCCGTCATGGGCCTTGCCTCGCTGCCGCCGAACGCGCCGTCGCCGATGACGCGCAGGCTGTCCGGCAGCTTCACGTTCCGGACCGCCGTATCATAAAAGGCGTACGCGCCGATGGTCAGCAGGCCCTCCGGCAGATCCGCCGCGGCAAGCAGGCTGCAGCCGCGGAAGGCGTTCGCGCCGATCGTTTCCGTCGTACCGAAGTGCACCGCCGTCAGCGCGTCGCAGTAGGCAAAGGCGTATTTTCCCAGGGTGACGGGCCCGGAAGCATCGGAAAACGTCACCGACGCCAGCTTATCACAGTTATAGAACGCATAGTCCTCCGCCGCCGCAAGCGATGCCGGCAGCGTGACGGCGGCAAGGCCTGTGCAGCCGCTGAACGCGTGGCTTCCTACGGTCACCACGCCCTCCGGCACCGACACCTCCGCCGCGCCGCTGTCTTTGGGATAGGCGAGAAGCGTGCTCCCGTCCGCGGAGTACAGCACGCCGTCCCGAACGGAAAACAGCCCGTTTTCGCCCTCCTGCGCAAACGCCGTCAGGCCGCGGCAGGCCGCGAAGGCCTCCGGACTCAGGACTTTTAACGACGGGGTCACCGTAAAGCCGTCCGCCAGCTTCCCGCTGGTAAAATTGCGGTCCAGCCGCTCGATCCCGGCGGGCAGGGAAACCGTGGTATTGAGGTCCAGCCCGCTCTCTCCGATCCGCTTCAGGGTGGACGGCAGCACGATCTCGGTCTGTCCCACCCAGCTCAGCGTGCCGATCGCTTTGGCGGAGATGCTCTCCACACCCTCAGGGATCACGATCTTCTTCAGGTTCGGCGCGTCCTGGCGCTGCTCCAGGGTGTCCCAGTCCGTCCCGTTTATGGCGATCGGCGACTCGCCGTTTCCGATCACCAACACGGGTTTTCCCTGTACGTCTGCCGGCAGGATCAGTTCCTCGTCCTGGCCCTCATAGCGCTCGATCATCGCGTGCGCCGCGTACAGGCGGACGGTGAGCATGCCGGCCGGCGTGGCCTGCTGCACGGTCTCAAAGCGGTATTCGGTCTGATCGTCGCAGGGGATATCATGCCGCAGCGCAAAGGCTTCCGCCGCGGAACCGGCCGGGCAGTGGAACACCAGCTTGCCAAGATCGCCCTCATAGACGTCCTCCGGGAACTGCACCACGGAGGCAGGCAGATAGATATGCTTGTTCCTGTTGTCCGTAAAGGGATTCAGGCTGTCCCGGAAGGCCAGCATGTCCGGATCAAAGGCCAGCGTTCCGTCCGGGAGCACAAAACGCACCCCCGCGTCCAGCGAGCCCGCCAGCAGCGCGTCGCCGGCCCGGTTCATCAGCAGGCCGTCTTTTTCCGAATAATACGGATTGTCCACGTCCACCGCAAACCGCCTGCAAAGCCACAGATCGAACGCGTGGGCGCCGATCTGCGCAAGGCGCACGCCGACGCCGATCCGGACCGGGTCCGCCGGGAGCTCTTCCGTCTCCAGGACCATATAGCCCGCGTCAAAGGCGTGCGCGCCGATCTGCGTCAGGCTGTCGGGAAAGGCCGGCGCCTGCAGCGCCAGGCAGTTAAAAAAGGCATAGCTGCCGATCTTTTGGAGCGATGCGGGCAGTTCCACCCGGGTCAGCGCCTCGGCCGACTCAAACGCGCCGTAGGCGATCGTCTCCACGCCCGCCGG
>CACZPX010000294.1 GCA_902783095.1 uncultured Lachnospiraceae bacterium | reverse complement strand
CGATATCCGCCCGCGTGATCGGGGTGGTCAGTTCCTTTGTCTTTTTTGCTTCCACGTTTTTCCTCTTTCTTCTGCAGGGATCCTTCGGCTCCGCCCTGCGGGCTCCGCTCAGGATGGCGGCGTTTCCCGCACCCGTTATTCGTTCACGGCGAACAGTTTCACGTAGGCGCCCTCGTTCTTGATCACGCCAAAGGCGCGCGCACGCATCACCATCTTTTTGGCCCAGTTGGTGTGCGGCTTGATCTCGTTCATCTTGTTGGCGCCGGTGCCCTTTACCACGCCGCCGCTCTGGTTGCCCAGGATCATCACGGCGTCGTCGTACTCCTCCTTGGTGACCGCCATCATGGCGTTCACGAACTTGACGTGGGTGGGATGGATCACCGTCCGCCCGATAAAGCCGTTGGCCTTGTCCAGGATCACTTCGCGCAGCAGCCCGTCGATCTCATTGTTCACGATCGGGATGCGCTTCATCAGATAGTCCTCCAGGCCGTGCTTGGGCAGATCCTCGAACATCATTGTCTTTGGCGCGCGGAAATACTCCCACACCGGGCCGGACACGACGTAATCGTTGTCCCTGCCGAAGATGTTCACGATGTCCGCCAAAATCTCGCGTACGGTCATGATATCGTAGATGGAATAGTCCACGCCGCGGCGCACGCCGAACACGGACGAAAAGTCCGTGGCACCGGTGCGCACCTGCAGCACCAGATCGTGGTACTTGTCAAGGATCGCCTTGATGCCGATCAGTTCCTGCAGGCGGGTCTCCTTGTGCGCCACCACCGGATCCTCGATGATGGGCATGCCGTACAGGATCTCGCCAAAGCGCAGGTTCAGATCCTGCAGGTAGGCAAAGTACTCGTGTCCGTTGTCCGTATTGAACTTGGGGAAGTTCACGCCGCACAGCGACTTGACCTCCCGTTTGGTGAGCGCCTCGCCAAAGCGCTTGAACTGCATCAGGTTGCGGATACGCACGAAGATCAGCGGCACCTTTTCCGGCGCCAGCGTGCCGTTCTCCACCGCGTCCGTGACCGTATTCAGCAGACGGTGCACGTTGGCCTCCGCCTCTTCCACGCGGTCCGGCGGGCAGGCGTCTTCAAAACACAGGACGATGGTGGTCAGTCCCGGCATGGCTCCGGACAGGATCTTCGGTGCAAAGTCCTTGATGCCCGGCATGTACATGGTCGCGCCGAGGCAGTACTGCAGAAGCTCCCGGTCCGTATACTTGTTGAAATCCTCCGGCTCCACCACGAAGGGGAAGCCGGGGTTGTACTGATGATGTCTCAATTCAGACTCCCTCTGGGAGACCAGACGGCCTCCGGATAGTATTCGTCGATCATGCGCTTCACCAGCGAGCACTGCTTCGCGCGCTTTCTGGCGTCGTCTTCGGTGGAATCCCAGCTGTGGGTCGCCGCGACGGAGCCGCCGGTCTTTAAGTAGATGGGCGCCGCGATGCGGATCATCTCCGGCACCTCATAGTGACGGATGAAGCCGCCGGTGGACTTGGGATTCTCGGTGTGGATGTCGATCGGGATGTCGATCGCCTGACGCATGGCCGCCAGCATCTGCAGCTGGATGTCGCGCACGGGGTTGATGGAGTCCGCGCCGATCTCCTGCAGCAGCTTTGCGGAGCAGGGATTGCCGTGACCGGCATGGGCGGACACCTTAAAGTGGCAGTCCTCCGGGATCTCGCCGGCCTCGCGCATCTTGTTCAGCAGCCACAGGCAGCCCTCGTCGTACACCAGAAAGCCGCGGCAGCCCAGTCTTGCGGCGCGCTTTACGTCTTCCACGGCACGCACGATCTGCTCCTGGCCGCGCAGGCGGTAACCCATGCGCACGCCCTCTTCCGTATGCACGGAGGCGGAGGTATCGGTGGTCGCGCGCGGGCCGATCGCCAGGATCAGATCCGTCTGATACTCGTGCGCCAGCTCCACCATCTTGGAGATCTCGGCGTCCGTCAGCCGCATGATGCCCTGCGTCTGGGTGACGCGGTGCAGGTACAGGCCGTAGCCCTCTATCGCCTCCAGCAGCGCCTTCATCACCTTGGGTCCCTGAATGCCGGGCACTTCAAAGCGGTACTGTCCGCCGTCCTTAAAGCGCTTCTCCGAAGTCTGCATGCCGTAGGCGTCGCCCGCAGGCTGGCCGATCGACTCTAAAAACGCTCTGGTCTTTTCCATACTGTTCATGTCTTTTCCCCTTTCGCGGCCCCAGGGCCGTTTTGGCCGGGCGGATGTTCCACCGCCCTAACCTGTTTATTATAAACCATTTTCCGTGATTTGTTAAGTCTTCACCCGCTCCGCTCCGGCGTCCGCCGAAACGGCCGCGGCCCTCTCAACCGTTCAGCTCGTCGATCAGCGCGTCTGCGGCCTGCCTGTGATCGAAATCCAGCGGCGGCAGCGCGCCGGCCAGGCCCTTGTGGATGCGCATATCGATAAAGCCGGCCTTTCCGCAGTTTTTCAGCGTCTCCAGCGCCGCCTCCAGCTCTTCCTTTCCGGTGACCGGATGCCCCACCGTCGCGTAGCCGCAGGCTTCCGCGATCTTCGTAAAGTCGATCTTATGTCCCGCGGAAGGCTGGCCGCCCACGGACTCGTGCGCGCCGTTGTTCAGGACCACGTGGATGAAATTCGGAACGTCCAGCTTGCTCACCATCGTGAGCGCGCCCATGTGCATGATCGCCGCGCAGTCGCCGTCCAGGCAGACCACCGGGCGGTCCTTCTTTTCCAGTGCGATGCCCAGCGCCACGCTGGACGCGTGCCCCATGGAGCCCACGTTCAGGAAATCGCAGGCCTTGCTCTCGCCGCGGCGCTCCCGCAGCCAGAACAGTTCGCGCGTGGCGCGGCCCGTGGTGGCGGAATAGACGGTGTCCGCCGGCATGGCGTCCAGAATGATCTCGATCGCCTCCTCGCGGCTTAAGGGATAGACGGCGTCCTTGTTGTTGCCCTTTTCGCCGGCCATCACGCCCTTCGGCGCGATCAGACCGTAGGGGACGCGGGTCTCCTGTGCGGTCCGGACCGCCGTTTTTAAAACCTCCGCGGCCTTTTCGTCGTCGTCCTCCAGGATCGCGTACGGGATGTGCATCACCTCCAGCAGCTTCGGGGTGATCTCGCCCTGCAGCTTGTGCTGGGGATGCTTGGGCTCCGTATTGCCCTGCCCGCGCCAGCCGATCAGCAGCAGCATCGGTACAGCGTACACGTCCCGGTCCGCCAGCGAAGCCAGCGGATTGACGGTATTGCCCAGGCCAGAGTTCTGCATATACACCAGCGGCACCTGCTTCGTGGCGAAGTAGTGCCCCGCCGCGATGCCGATCGCATTGCCCTCGTTGGCCGCGATGACGTTGCGCTCCGGAAAGTGTGCGAGCGCGTAATTGCAGAAACCGTTTAAATAGGAATCCGGAACGCCGGTATAGAAATCGACGCCCAGGGACTGCAGGGTCTCAAATACACGTGTCTGATTCAGCATGGTCTCTCCTTTGGATCCTTCGACTCCGCTTCGCTCCGCTCAGGGTGACAGGACGTCAGTCCGGATGACAAAAACGTCCGCCGGGCTGCTGTCCGCGGCAAAGGGTCGTCTTATTTCTTCTGTGCGCCGCTGTAAAACGTAAAGTACGCCGGACTGTCCGCGCGGCACAGCTGCCAGGCTTTTTCAAAGCACTGCAGCACGTCCGCCGGAAGCGGACCGTCCGCGGCCGCCCGCATGTTCTGCAGCAGGTGGTCCTGCTTCGACGCCCCCAGGATCACCGCGTCGCCGCGGTCCCCGTTTAACATCGAATGGTGCAGCAGCCACCGGTACACCGCGTCCACGAGCGTGAGCCCGTCCTTTTCGCAGGCCGCCTTCAGCAGGTCCACCGCATCGAAGAACGATTTTTTCCAATAGCGTTTCTGATAGTTGGGCCTGTGCGTGAACCGGCCGTCCGTCGGCGCGTCCTCAAAACGCCCGTACCGCCCGGACAGCAGGCCGCCGGCCAGCGGGTTATAGGCGTAAAACCTCATGCCGAACCGGTCCAGCGCCATGTTCAGCTCCGTCTCCGCAAGCCGGGTGAGCGGGTTGTAGATCCCCTCGTATACCGTAGGGCGCACCCAGCCGTTCCGGTCGCAGATGTGCCAGGCGTCCGCTGCGAGCCAGGCCGGGAAATTGGAAAGGCCAAGCTCCTTAAACTTCCCCTCCGCGTGCAGCTTTCCGCAGGCGGAAAGGACGTCCTTTACCGGCGTGTTCGGGTCCGGAAAGTGCAGGTAGAACACGTCCACACAGTCCGTATCCAGGCGCGCAAGGGATTCGTTCAACTGCAGATACGCGGCCTCCGCGTCCAGCTTCCCGGTGATGCGCGGATTCACCTTGGTGTCCAGGATCACCGCGTCCCGGCCGGTCTCCTTTAAGATCCGCCCCAGGATCCGCTCGCATTCGCCCTCGTTGTAGACGTAGGCAGTGTCCAGTTCCGTTCCGCCGGCCGCCAGATAGGCCCGCACCATGGCCAGTGCATCCTCATAAAAGACGCTCTCGCCAAAGGTCATCGTGCCGAGTACCAGTTTCGGTAGCGAACCGCTCATCGCTCCCTCCTTACCGCGCGCACAGCGCAAGCTGCGCCGCCGTCGCGCTCTCTTCCTTCACCATGCGATACAGCCGCTCCGAAACGTCGTCGGCCCGGCCGCCAAAGCGCATCAGTTCCATATATCTGCCGTAAAACTCTTCTTCCGTAAACGGGTTTTCCGGCTCGCCCTTGGGGAAGTCCACGCGGTCGCTGAAGGTCCGTCCGTCCTTTGCGGTGATCGTCAGCACCGCCGTCTGTTCCTTCGGGAAGGAGGCGGAAAACGCCTCGTCTGCCGCGACGTGGATCTTTTTGGTCAGTTCCAGCACCGCTTCGTCTTCCAGCACGGCGGGTTCAAACTCCTGCAGCCCGGCCTTTCCGTAGATAAAGGCCGCAGCCGTGCTGTAGGGCGTGCTCATCTTGGCGGAATAGGCCCCCGGGATCTCCGTGTGGTCGTGCCCGCCCACGGCAAGCGAATAGGTGGCCACGTCCATGCGCGCCACATCTGCCGCCTTCAGGCCGGTCTGCGCCCGCAGCCGGATCGCCGCCTCCACGGGCGGGTGCGTGTACCGGCAGGAGGCGTAGGGCTTGGTGTAGGTCTTCTGCACCGCGTAGGTGCCGTTATAGAGCAGCGGCTTTAACGTCACGTCGTCTTTTCCGGTCATCATTTTAAGATAGCCGCGGTAGCCGCCAAGCGGGTCGGGCGAGCCGATAAAGCCGGCCTTCGCCAGCTGCAGCGACGTGAGCGCCAGCAGCGCGCTCTTGGCCACGTTGTAGGGCTTTAATTCGGAGCCGTCGTCCAGCACCTTTAACATGCCGCTCGCGGAAACGCAGGCGCAGGCAAAGGCCTGCCGGCGTTCCTCTTCCGTAAAGTCCAGCATGTAGGCCGCCGCGACGGTCGCGCCGAGCACGCCGCAGGTGCCGGTGGCGTGATACCCCAGCGCCTTGTGTCCGGGCTGGATGGACCAGGCCATGGTCCATGAAGTCTCATAGCCCAGCACCGCCGCCCAGAGCAGTTTGGAAAGCGGCACGTCGTGCCGTACGGCCAGCGGCAGCAACAGCGAGAACACCGGCGATCCCAAGTGGATGATGCCCGCATTCACGCCGTCGTCAAAATCCAGCGCATGGCCGTTCAGACCGTTTAAAAAGACCGCTTCCTTAAGCGCCAGCAGCTTTCCGGTGCCGAACACGGGAAAGTCCCCCGCCTCCGGCTGCGCAAAGGCCTCGTAGCGCGCCAGTTTTTCCTTCTGAAAAGCCGCGCCGGCCGTCGTCACGGCCAGATAGTCCAGCAGGGATTCCCTGATCCGCGCCGTCACTTCGGCAGGAAGCGGCTGTGCCGCCAGGTTATCGATCGCCTTTAAAAAATCTTCCGTGATATTCATCCGTCTCCGCTCCGTCTCCAGTTTTTATTCTATACGAAACGCTCAGCGTTCCTCTTCGTGCTCTTCAAATTTTCCCGCTTTCGCGCGCTTGTGCTGCGGGACCAGCGCCTTCTCCCCGGCCAGATACATCGTGGCCAATCCGAACAGCACCAGAATGGTGGTCGCGTAGATCAGGATCGGCACCAGCTGCTTGTAGATAAAGGTGCACAGGGCTTCCGCCGTCTCTCCGCTGATAAACAGCGCAGCCAGATAACCGAAGAAGGTAAGTCCCCCCGCAAACAGGGTGATCATGATTCCGTAGCCGAAGATCATCTTGCAGACGTCCACGATCTTTTTGCGTTTTTCCTTCATCGCTTCCACCTCCTTACAGGCCCATGATCGGAAGCCAGCCCATCAAGACGATCACTTCCATGATAAACTGCAGCGCCACCCACCACAGATTGTTGCGGAAGGTCTTGCCGAAATCAGAGTTTGCCAGCGTCATGCCGGCGTACATGCCAAGCCCCAGGGGCGGGGTGATGCCGCACATCACGCCGCAGATGCAGGGCAGCATGGCCGCTGCCAGCACGGGGTTGACGCCCACCGCGACCAGCAGGGTGATGAACACCGGGCCGAAGATGACCACGAGCGACGAGCCGGGGATCACCATGCCCATCAGGCAGGTGATCAGGCACAGGAACACCACCAGGCCGAACTTGCCGAACTGCAGGCTCTCGATGAAGACCAGCAGTTCGTCCGTCACTTCCAGGTCCGTAAACAGCGCGCCGATCATGTAGCCGATCACGCATACGCCGATGGCCGGCGCGATGCTCTTGGTGCCGTCCGCAAACATCTTCGCGATGGCGTGCGGCGTCACCTGCTTCTTGTCCCTGCAGATGAGGCAGGCGTAGATGGAGGCCAGGCCCGCGATGAAGATCAGCAGGCTGCTCGACATCGCGCTCGCGCCGCTCTTGCCGAGCCTTTCGGTAAAGAACGTGCTCTTAAAGAAATAGTCCAGGACGAAGGGGACCAGGATGATGAACGGGAGCAGCAGTCCCTGCCAGCCCTTTTTCAGGACTTCCTTCAGGTTCGGAAGCTCCTCCTTCTTCATCGGCTTTACCTTGTAGTACTTGCAGAACGCGAAGACCGTGAGCAGACGCTGCAGCACGAACCAGAGCGAGCAGCCCCACATCACGATCCAGAATTCGCCCTGCGTGATGAATTCCTCTCCGTAGGCCGCCATGCCGGTGAGGGCGCCGAGCGCCGCCACGATGTTGCCGGAAGGCGGGATCATATTTCCAAGATAACTGGCGTTGCTCTCGATGTTGGCCGCCAGTTCCGCCGGAAAGCCGGAGCGCTTCATGGCGGGGATGGTGATGGAACCCGTCGCCATAACGTTGCCAGGGCCGCTGCCGGAGAGCGCGCCCATAAAGGCGCTCGCCACGACGGACACGTAGCCCGCGCCGCCGGTCAGACGCCCCAGGAGCGCCAGGATCACGGCGATGCTGCTGTCGATCACCTTCGTTTTGGTGAGGATGATGGACATGGCCGCAAAGGCCGTCATGGAATACAGAAGCGACGTTTTCAAGCCCGTGTTGATGTACCCGCCGATGCTCCCCCACTTTCCGGTGATGGTGAGCAGCAGGATGAAACTGATCAGCACGGCCTCATAGACAGGCCGCTT
>CACZPX010000293.1 GCA_902783095.1 uncultured Lachnospiraceae bacterium | reverse complement strand
GAGGAGCAGCAGGACCAGATCGCCGCAATGATCATCAAAAAGGGCCTTAGCGTGCGGGATACCGAGCATCTGGTGGCCGCGCTGGGCAAGGGAGAAAAAAAGGACAGAACGCGAAAGAGCGTCAAGTCGGCTGATCTTTCCTCGCTGGAGGACGAGCTGCAGAGTATGGTGAGCACCAAAGTCTCCATCAAATGCAGCAGCGCGGAGACCGGGAAGCTTTTGATCGATTACTATTCGCTGGAAGAACTGGACCGGCTGATCGATATTCTCAGGAGGGGCAGCAATGGCTAAGATCAGAGAATGGCTGGCGGCCATCGGCCTGACAGAGGACGTGGCGCTTCTGGTACTGCTCATCGCGGTGGGCGTACTGTTTATCCTGGTGATCATCATGCTGATCCGCATGGGGAAGATCTACAAGCGGTATGATTTCTTTATGCGCGGCAAGGACGCCGAGACGCTGGAGGACGTGATCGTGGAGGATCATGCGAAGATGTATTCCCTGCAGGATCAGGAAATGGAAAGCCGGGACCGCATCAAGCTGCTGCAGTTTGGCGTAAACCGCGCTTACCAGAAGACCGGGATTGTCAAATACAACGCATTTGAAGGCATGGGCGGGCAGACCAGTTTTGTGCTGGTGATGCTGGACGCGGGCAACAACGGCCTGCTGCTGAACGCCATGCACAGCAGGACGTCCTGCAACATCTATATCAAAGAGATCAAAAACGGTGAGCCGGACTCCATCGTAAGCAACGAGGAGAAGAAGGCGATCGAGAAGGCCCTGGCGCAGTAAACCGGCCGCGGAGCGCGGCCAAAGCGGAAGCGGACAGGCGGGAAAGGCGGAGGCCGGCGCAGCAGGCTGCGCATACCAAGAAGCGGGAGAAAACGATGTTATCGGAACAGAAGATCTGGCTTGCAAACGACGGAAACGGAAACCATATTGAGCTGCTGCCGCAGATGGCGAACCGGCACGGGCTGGTGTGCGGCGCGACCGGCACCGGCAAGACCGTCACCCTGAAGGTGATGGCAGAGGCGTTCAGCGATATGGGCGTGCCGGTGTTCATGGCGGACGTAAAGGGCGATATTGCGGGAATGCTGGCGCCCGGCGCGGACAGCGCGGATATGCAGGCGCGGATCGCGCGGTTTGGCCTGGACGGGGCGGGATTTGCGTACCGCGGATATCCCGTGACGCTTTGGGATATCTTTGGGAAGGACGGGATCGCGCTGCGGACCACCGTCACCGAACTGGGGCCGGTGCTTCTGGCGCGCGTTCTGCAGCTCAACGACCTGCAGACCGATATTCTGACCATCGTCTTTAAGATCGCGGAAGACAACAACCTGCTGCTGATCGACACCAAGGATCTGAAGGCCCTGCTGCACTATGTGAGCGAGCATACGAAAGATTTTGCCGCCGATTACGGGAAGATCAGCACGGCGTCCATCGGGGCCATCACGCGGGCGCTGGTCGCGCTGGAACTGGCAGGCGGGGAGATCTTCTTTGGAGAACCGGCCCTGAACATCCACGACTGGATGGTACGCGAGCCGGACGGCCGCGGCGTGATCAACGTGCTGGCAAGCGACAGCCTGATCGGAAACGGCCGGCTGTACTCCACATTTTTGCTGTGGATGCTCTCCGAACTGTTTGAAAAACTGCCGGAGGTGGGCGATCTGGAGAAACCGAAGATGGTCTTCTTCTTTGACGAGGCGCACCTGCTGTTTTCCGATATCAGCAAGACGCTGCTGGAAAAGATCGTTCAGGTGGTGAAACTGATCCGCTCCAAGGGCGTGGGCGTGTATTTCTGCACGCAGAGCCCCAAGGATATCCCGGACGCGGTACTGGCGCAGCTTGGGAACAAGGTGGAACACGGCCTGCGCGCCTATACGCCCGCGGAACAGAAGGTGGTGAAGGCCGCCGCGGAATCCTTCCGCGAGAATCCGGCCTTTGACACCTATGAGGCGATACAGCAGCTGGGGACCGGAGAGGCGGTCGTATCACTTCTGGATGAAAAGGGCATCCCGGGGATGGCACAGATCGCGTATATACTGCCGCCGCAGAGCAGGCTTGGCGCGGCGACCGAAGCAGAGCGTGACGCGGCGATCAAGCAGAGCCTGCTGTACGGCAAGTATGCGGAAAGCTATGATCCTGACTCCGCCTATGAATTCTTTGTGCGGCTGGGCCTGGAGCAGCAGGCGCAGGAGGAAAGGCTGCGCGCCGAAGCGGAAAAGGCGGCCGAAGAGGCGCGTCTGAATAAGGAACGCGAGAAGGAAGCGGCTAAACAGCAGAAAGAGGCGGAAAAAGAGGCGGCCCGGGAAAAGCGGGAGCGCGACCGCTTTGCAAAACAGGTGGGGAGCTCCGTTTTCGGCACGCTCGGCCGGGAAGCCGGCAAGGCCGCGGGCTCAGCCTTGGGCTCTATCGGAAAAAAGGTGGGCGGAAACCTGGGCGCCGCGCTGGGAAGGGGCATCATCGGGACCCTGTTTAAAAAGTGACCGGAAAAGAACAGGCAAAGGAGACAAAACCCCTCCGGCAGCGGTAAGACGGCCGGAGGGGTTTTTATGTGCAGCAGGCCAGGCAAGCGCGGCCGTGCCCGCACAGAGCCGCATTTGCCGGGCGCAGGTCGTGAAGCCGCAGGCTGCGAATGTACGCGCTGCGGGAAAAGCCGTCAGACGAACAGGCCCCACAGTACGGCGATCACCAGAGCCGGCAGATAGTTGGCCAGGTGAAAGGTCTTTTCAAAGATCAGGTTGAGGCCGATAGCCACGATCAGCGCAGAGCCGACGATGGAAAGGTCGTTTAAAGCCCGCTCCGTGAGGATGGGAGAGAGCAGGAAGGCGAAGGCCGTAAAGAAGCCCTGCACGATCACGACCGGGATCACCGAAAAGATGGTCCCCTTGCCGTAGGTGGCGGCCAGCGCGACCACGATGACCGCGTCCATGATGGATTTTGCGATGAGGATCGTATAGTCCCCGTACAGCGCGTCGTTCATGGGGCCGAGCACGGCCATGGCCCCGACCGGAAGGATCAGCGAGGCGGTGATGAAGCCGTCCAGAAAGCGGGAATCCCCGCTGGATTTCGTCTTCACTTTAAGCCAGGTGCCGAAGCGTTCCAGCCCGCGTTCAATGCCCAGCAGTTCGCCGATCAGCCCACCCAGACACAGCGAGAGGATCATCATCAGCGTGCCCGAACGCCAGAGGCTCTCACCGCTTACGGAGGAGAGCGCCGTGAGCACGCCG
>CACZPX010000292.1 GCA_902783095.1 uncultured Lachnospiraceae bacterium | reverse complement strand
CGCAGGCGGGGAAACGGCGGAACGGTACGGAAAGCGAAGAGACGGAAAACAGGGAGGGAAGAAGCATGAGATCTGCAGGAGAAAAGATCATCAGCCGCGCGATGGTCAGCGCGTTTATTTTGCTTGCGCTGGCGCTGTTTGCGGCCTGCGGCAGCCCGGTCCCTTCTTTAAAGGAGATGACGGAAAACTACAGCGGCCGTCTGAGCGAACAGGCGTTAAAAGAGGCGGGCTTTGCGGGCCTGTCCGGTGACGAGCTGAACCGCGCCTGGGGCGAGCCCTATTCTTTTTGGGACGACAGCCTGGCCCGGAGAGCCTGGCGCGAGGGGGAGAAATGGGTCGTGGCCGGCCTCAACCTGCAGGACGGAACCGTGACCGACGTGACCGTATCGGTGACGCTGCGCGCGGTGGTCGCGCAGGTCGTGGCAAATACGGAACTCCTGGTCCGCCCGATCGGGGAACCGGATGACCCGTCCTCGGCGGAGCGGATCGTGATCCACAAAAGCTGGCTTGCGGAAAAAGACGCCGCGGCGGTCACCGTGGGGACGGAGCTGACCCTGGAATACGACGGCGAACGGATGGAGACCTTCCCGGAACAGATCAGCCGGCCGTATTCGATCGCGGTCACCGGGTTCCGGGAGGCGGAAATTACCGCCGCGGACGGGACCGGAACGAAAGCAGGCCAACCCTCCGCGCAGGACGAGGCGGAGGCCGCAAAAAAGACCGGGCAGGCGCCGGAAACGATCGATATCGGGAAGCGCTATTACGTGAGCGAAGCCACCGGCGGGGAATACAGCGTCAACCGCTATCTGGACCGGACGGGAAAGCTGACCGGCGAACAATCGGTCCCGCAGCCGCTCTGCGACGTGATCACCGGCGAGCTGCGCTACTGGACGCTCACGGAATATCCGCCGTATGACGGCGAACCGCTGTTTGACCCGATCACCGCGCAAAGACCGCTCTGGTGCGCGCTCTATACCGCCGACGGCAGGCTTTTGCAGGAGCGTACCGACTGTGTATTCGCAAACGGCGTGGGCCCGTACGTGCGCCTGCTTAAGCTGCATGACGCCGGGGAACACCGCAGCGGCGACGCCTATGAACACGACGACGGCGTGCTGCAGGAGGATACGTCCTGGCTGTACGATCCCGTGGAGGACCGGATCCTTTACACCGGCGTGCAGGGCCTGATGCGGCTTACGGATAAAACGGCGCTGATGATCGATACGGAATACCACATTCGTTCCGTGATCGACCGGGAGGGAAAGGAGACCGCCCGGTGGGAGGGCGAACCGGTGAGAGCGGGCTACGTCCGCGGCGGTTATATCTGCTCGGATACCGGGATGCTGCTTTTAAACGAACGGCTGGAAAGGGTGGATACCGCGACAAACGGATTTGACATCGAACTGCTGGATTGCGGCGCGCAGGGGATCTGGTATATGAAACGAAGCGGGGAGCAGAAGGCCGTCGTCTGCGCGGACAGCGGCGAACGGTTCGGGCCCTTCCCCAAGGAGGAACTGCAGGCGACGGACGGACTTCGCGTGATCCGCGGGCATGAGTTTGAAGAGGATTACCGCCTGTGCGATCTGCAGGGAGAGCCGCTCACCAAAACGTACGACGAGATCCGCCTGCTGCTGGACGAAAACGAGATCCCCACAGGGCGCTATCTTGCCAGGCGGGACAGGACCGTCTATATCCTCGGCGCGGACGGCGCCGTGCTGTATGAGAACCGGCTGGACGCGCTGCAGGTGGATAAGATCTACAGCGAGAAAGCGGGGCGGATCGGCTGCCAGTACACCTATGAAAACCCCGACACCGGTTATAAGGACTGGGCGGTGAAGGTCTTTGACGCGGCGTTGAACGATCTTTTCCCGGCGGAACACTATCAGTGGATCGACAAGACCGGCATGCCGGGCGTCTGGCTGGTTTCCTGGGAAGAGGGGGAGAGCAGCTATTGCAGCGCGCTCCTGGACGAGAGCGGAAAAGAACTGTACCGGGACGCGGTCCTGTACGGTTCCTCCGACGAAGACGCGATCGCCCTGGTCGACAAAGACGGGAAGACGGTCGGCCTGATAGACCGGGACGGCAAATGGATCGGCCGGGACGAATACGTACCGCTCGGGAAAAAGCAGGAACAGCAGTGACAGTGCAAAGACCCAAAGACCTCTGCCGGAAGGGCGGAGGTTTTTTCTTGTTTTCCCGGGACCCCTTTGCTATAGTAAATAACAGAAAGCTGCGGCAGAAGGCAGAGGTTTATACGGAAATGAAGAAGAGACGGATCCTTTTGATACTGCTGTGCGGTCTGCTGTTTTCGGGATGTATTTTTCCGGGACCGGGGGCGCAGGACACGGCGCAGGACGCTGCGCAGTGGGCGACGCAAGACAAGGCACAGGACGCCGCACCCGTCTGGCGCAGGACGCTCTGGGGCAGAACGCTTACCGTGAATAAAGTGCCGGTCCCGCAGGAGGCTTTCTCGGCGGGCGGCGCTTCGGCTTGCCGCGGCATGGCACCGGACGGTGCGACCTTCCTGATGACGGACGGCGTTATACCGTATCTGTACGATACGGAGACCGGGGACAGGATGGCGCTCGTACCGGCGGATGAGAGGACCTGCGAAGCCGCAAGGCAGATCCTGCGAAGAAGTGCCGCGCAGCAGAGCGAGGCCGAGCTGGCCAAACAGCAGGAGAAGATCGATGCCCTGCAGGGCGAACAGCTGACAGAGGCGCTCTGCAAGCTGAACGGAGAGGAACCGGTCGGACCGACGGCCTATTTTTTCGGCTTTCAGACGGACGGCAACGACATGGCGGCGTATTATGCGGGCGGCAGTTTTCCGGTCCTGATCGACTGTGACACCGGCGCCTATTACGCCGGGGGAGAGGGGCAGATCGCCGCGGTCCAAAACGGGAAGGCGCTGCTGGCT
>CACZPX010000291.1 GCA_902783095.1 uncultured Lachnospiraceae bacterium | reverse complement strand
TACCGTGTGGATCATCTGTTCCTGTACGTCCTCCGGCAGAGAACTGGACATCCCGGAAATGTACATTTCATTGGTATAGAGCCCTTCTGGTTCCAGAAACAGCTGGTGCCGGTCCTTGTCCGCAAACCGGACCACTTTATCCTCTATAGAAGGGCAATAGCGCGGGCCGGTCCCCTCTATCACACCGGAAAAAAGCGGCGACCGGTCCAGATTCTCCCGGATGATCCGGTGCGTGTCCTCGTTGGTATAGGTGAGCCAGCAGGAGACCTGCTCCTTCTGGATGCTCTGTCTGTCGGTCTCAAAGGAAAACGGCACGATGGGGACGTCGCCGGGTTGTTCCTCCATTTTGGAAAAGTCCAGCGTCCGCGCGTCTACGCGCGCAGGCGTGCCGGTCTTAAAGCGGCGGATGCGGATCCCCGCGTCAAGCAGGGACTGCGTCAGCTCGTTGGCTGCCGGCAGGCCGTTGGGACCGGTCGCCCGGCTTACGTCGCCGTAGATGCAGCGGGAGCGAAGATACGTTCCGGTACACAATATAGCGGCGTCACAGGAATATACCTTCCCGGATACAGTGGTAACGGAGACTACGGCGTTTTCTCTAATATCTATAGAGCGCACTTCTGCCTGACGGATCCGGATGTTCTTCGTATGCTCCAGGGTCCGCCGCATCTCCGCCGAATACTGCTGCTTGTCCGCCTGTGCGCGCAGAGAGTAGACGGCCGGTCCCTTGGACTTATTGAGCATGCGGGACTGGATAAAGGTCCTGTCGATGTTTCGGCCCATCTCGCCGCCCAGCGCGTCCACCTCCCGGACAAGGTGTCCCTTGGACGTGCCGCCGATGTTCGGATTGCAGGGCATCATGGCGATACTGTCCGCGCTGACCGTGAACAGGAGCACCGTTTTGCCAAGCCGGGCTGCCGCCAGCGCGGCCTCACAGCCCGCATGGCCGGCTCCGATCACGGCAATGTCATATCGTTCGCTTGGTTGCGTCATGCGTCCTCACTTTCCCATACAGAATCTGGAGAAGATCTCGTCCACCAGCGCGTCGGAGACCGAGGCCCCTACGATGCGGGAGAGGGCAGTATAGGCATCCATCAGATCGATGGTAAAAAGGTCCTCCGGCATACCCTCCTCGATGGCTTCCTCCACCAGGCGCAGGCTTTCATCCGCCCGCCGCAGCTCCTCGCAGTGGCGCAGGTTCGCGGTGGCGGCGTAGTCCCCGCCGTCGGGCAGCACGTCGGCAAATATCGTTAAAATATTATCATACAGTTCTTTCCGTCCTTCTCCGGTCTTGGCGGAAAAGGAGAGCGGCATAAGGCCGGTCTCCGCACGCAGTGCCCGGCATGCCTCCGCCGCATGTTCGTCATCCAGCAGGTCCGCCTTGTTCACCAGCAGCACGGCCCGTCTGCCCGTCACCCAGCGCTTGGCCTGCGACAGTTCGCCGTCCGTGAGCGCGCGCGTGCCGTCTATGATATACAGGATCAGGTCGGCTTCGCGGGCTTTCTTTTCCGCCAGCTCTATGCCGATGCGTTCAACGGCGTCCCCGGCCGTACGGATGCCGGCGGTGTCCGCCAGCAGGAGCGTCAGATCCCCCACGCGGACCGTCTCTTCCAGCACGTCCCGCGTGGTCCCGGGGATGTCCGTGACGATGGCGCGGTCGCTGCCGAGCAGAAGATTCAGAATGGATGATTTTCCCACGTTTGGACTGCCCAGGATCACGGTCCGGATGCCGCTTTTTATGATGCGGCCGTTTTCCGCGGCCTGCAGCAGCTCGGCGATCTGCCCGCGGACCTCCCCGACCGTCACGGCCAGCCGTTCGGCATAGCCCTCCGTGGAGATATGTTCCGGATCGTCCACGGCAGCCTCTAGAAACGCCGTCTCATACAGGATGCGGTCCCGCAGCGCGTTGACGCTGCGGCTGAGCGCTCCGCCCAGCTGGTTTAGGGCGCTCACGCGCGCAGCCTCCCCGCCGGCTTCGATCAGGTCCATCACGGCCTCCGCCTGGGAGAGATCCAGCCGGCCGTTTAAAAAGGCCCGCTTGGTGAATTCCCCCGGCTCCGCCAGCCGCGCGCCGGCCGCAAGCGCCGCCTGCAGCACGCGCCGCATCAGGTACGGGCCGCCGTGGCACTGCAGTTCCACGACGTCCTCGCCGGTATAACTCTTAGGCCCGCGCATCACCAGGATCACGGCCTCGTCCAGGATCCTGCCGTTTTGCAGGATATGCCCATAGGCCGCCGTATTGGCCGCCTGTGCCTTTACGCCGCCCTTTACCCGCGCGATCCGGTCCGCCACCTCCAGGGCCTCCGGTCCGGAGATCCGCACGATACCGATCCCGGCCTGCGTCAGTCCGCTGGAGATCGCGGCAATGGTATCCTCTGTTCCTTTTTGATTCATCCCGTTTTCCACTGTCTGTCCTCGAAATCGAGCAGGAGGCGGCCAACGCCTCCTGCCCGTCCCGCAACGCGGACATTCGCAGCCTGCGGCTTCACGACCTACGGCCAGCAAATGCACCTCTGCGGGCACAGCCGCGCTTGCTGAACAAAACAACAGGCTGTTCAAACCCGAGGGTTTGGGCAGCCTGAAGAGCAGTCGTATGCGGCGTTATTCCTCGTCGCTGTAATTGTTTCCCCTGCCGGAGTACCGGTCGTTGCGCTTTAAGGAGACGACCACGTGGCGGTAGGGCTCCTCGCCTTCGCTGCTGGTGATCACATAGCGGTCGTTCTGCAGCGTGCTGTGGATGATGCGGCGCTCGTAGGGGTTCATGGGTTCCAGATCCACGGCCCGGCGGGTCCGCTTGACCTTTTTGGCGATGTTGATGGCCAGGTTCTCCAGGGTCTCCTTGCGGCGTTCGCGGTAGTTTTCGATGTCGATCTTGACGCGGATGTACTCGTCGCTGTACTTGTTTACGGCCAGGCCGGTCAGGTACTGCAGGGAATCCAGCGTCTGACCGCGCTTGCCGATCAGAATGCCCATATCGTCGCCGATCAGATCGATGTTCATCTCGGCTTCCGCCTCATTGTAGGCGATGGCCGTTTCCACTTCCATGTTCAGGGTGCGGAAGACGCCCTGCAGAAAATCGTCTGCCACGCCCTCCAGCGTAAACTTCTTTCTTGCGCGAATGACGGCGGGGCGGCTGCCGATGCTCAGAAAACCGGTGCTCCCCTTCTCGATCACCTCATACTCCAGCAGATCGCTGGTGATCCCGAGATCCGCCATGGCGTCCGCGACGGCAAGATCCACGGTCTTTGCGGTATATTCCTTGAATTCCATGTAGAGCCCTCTTATTTGTGTTTTTCGTTGTAATCCCGGACCATGTTGGCCTTTGCGGCAAGGCTGCCGGACGACGAGCCGGCTCTCTTGTTGTAATAGTCCGTTGACTGGCGGATGCCGGCGTCACGCTTTTCCTTTGCGTCAGCGACCTCTTCCACGGTCTTTTCGGGCGCGCCGTTCAGCTTCTTCGTGTTCATCATCGCCTTCTCGTTTAACGGCGGCAGGCCCTTCTTGGCGCGCTTCTTGTTGGTCTTTTCGATGTTTGCCTTGATCAGGTCTTCGATCGGGATCTTGTCAAAGTGACGGTTGATGAAATACTGCTGCGCGATCATCACCAGGGACTGCACGACCCAGTACAGGCCAAGGAAGGCCGGCAGGCTGATGCAGAAGAACAGGGAGATGAACGGCATGGTGTAGTTCATCATCTTCATGCTGGTGCCCGCGGGATTGGCGTCCTTGTTGTTGTTCTTCACCTTCGGCTGCATCATCTTGGAAGAGAAGAAGGACAGGATACCGGCTAAAAGCGGGATGATGATGGCGGGCTGGATCTTCCAGCCGGGCGCCTCCAGCAGGTTGATGCCGAACAGATTGTACATCTTGTTGATCTGTTCCGCGGTATAGTTGGCCATCTGCGGCACGTATTCCGGCATGTTGTAGATGACCGGATACAGACCGAACAGGAAGGGCAGCTGGATCAGAGAAGGCAGGCAGCCGGCCGACATGGACGTGCCGTACTTGTCGTAGATGGCCTGCTGTTCCGCCTGCATGCGGGCCATGGAGGCCTGATCGCGGCGTCCCTCGTACTTTTTCTGAAGCGCCTGGATCTCGGGCGTCATCAGCGCGTTGATCTTTCCGAACTTCTGCTGCTTGATGGTAAGCGGCAGCAGGAGCATTTTCGTGATAATGGTAAATACAATGATGCAGAGCGGCACCATACCGTTGATGACGCCCATCGCGGCGAGCACCACAAAGATGCCCTGCATCAGCAGACCGAACAGCCAGGCGATCTGCTTGATCACCGGCCAGTTGCCGAAACCGCCGCCGGCCGCTGTCGTTCCCGCAGCCGTGGTCTCCACCGCAGCGGTCGTTTCGTCAAAGAAAAAACCTGTCTTCATCCATTCCTCCAAAGCCGCTTACGGGACGGGGTCAAAACCGCCCTTTGAAAACGGATTGCATCGCAGTATCCTCCACGACGCCAAAGCACCGCCCTTTAACGCGCCGTGCTTTTCGATCGCCTCTATCGCGTAACAGGAGCAGGTGGGGTAGTACTTGCAGCATCCGTAGCGCTTTCGCGGCGAGATTGCTCTCTGGTAAAACCGGATCAGTCCTATCAATACCTTTTTCATGTCTCTTGCAGCTGCAGCCGCTTCAAAAGATGCTGGACAGCGCTTTCCAACTCTGCGTAACTGCTGTCCGCGGCGCTCTTTTTCGCGACCGTGACGATATCCGACCCGGACCTGATCTGGGAGATGTTCAGCCGGAAGATCTCCCGCAGTCGTCTCTTTACCCGGTGCCTTACGACACTGTTTCCAACTCGTTTACTGACGGATATGCCGATCCGCCCATGAGGATCCCGGCCTCCTTCGAATACATACATGACGAGAAGCCTGTTCCCGTAAGATCTGCCCTGCCGGTAGACCCGTCCGAAATCCTCCGTGTTCTTCAATGCCAGGAAACGTTCCATAATAAAAGATAGACCACATTGGATGCGGCCTATGCTGAAAGAACTTTTCTTCCCTTTGCTCTTCTGGCAGCCAGGACCTTGCGGCCGCCCACCGTTGCCATTCTGGCGCGGAAACCGTGAACTCTCTTATGAACTCTCTTCTTGGGCTGATACGTCATTTTCATGATGCATGCACCTCCTTTCGCTTAAAATGAGCATTCCTATTATATAGACGGGCCAGATTTTCGTCAAGCTTAAATTTTTACCCAGATATTACAACAAGATGTCGTATCCGCGCGGGTTTTTGACTCCTGTCTGTAGTGGATAATCCGCCTTTTTTGGCCGTTGACCGGCCGTCTTCTGTCTGCTTTTTTCCCGGTCAGGACCCGAAAAACGGCTTATTTGCTGCATTTTTCTGTTTTTCCACAGTTTCCACAGCCGAAATGTGACTAAATACCGTCATTTTCCGGGTTTTCCTCATTTTTTCACCTGGGTTTCCCCCTCTTATCCTCTTATTTATCCACAGATTGTGCATGTTTTGTTAATAACTTTTTTATTATTTTCTGTCCACAGCCGGTTTATCCACAGGTTGATATCTTTTTTGGTTGTAATTTATCCACAGATATCTTATAATAATGTTATCTTTGTGTCCGGCAGGGAAGGATTATGTTAACGATCATTCAAGACAACTGGCCCTCTATCATACAGAACATCATCGAGGAGATGGAGCTGACGCCCACCTCCTACAACGTCTGGCTGGCGCCGTTGAAACCGATCCGGTTTGAAGGCGGCGTTTTAACGATCCTCTATCCCGGCGAGGAGTTTGCCCTGGGAATCATTGAAAAGAAGTACGGTTTTATCCTGCAGTGCGCCGTGGAAGCGCTGATCGGCGGCAAATGCCGCATCCAGTTTGTGACGCCGGCGGACGAGACCAAAAAGACCAGGGTCCCCACAGGCAGCACCGGGACCGGCCGCAGCCCCCAGACCAACCTGAACCCGAAGTATACCTTTGACACCTTTGTGGTGGGCTCCGGCAACCGCATGGCACACGCGGCGGCGCTCGCCGTGGCGGAATCCCCCGCCGTCATGTACAATCCGCTGTTCATCTACGGCGCCTCCGGCCTGGGAAAGACGCACCTGATGCAGTCCATCGTGCACTTTATCAACGAGAACAAGCCGGGCATGCGGGTGCTCTACGTGAGCTGCGAGCAGTTCATCACCGAGATGATCGACTCGATCCGCAACAACAGCGGCTCGGAGTTCCGCGACAAATACCGCAATATCGACGTGCTGCTGATCGACGACATCCAGTTCATCTCCAACAAAAAGGGCACGCAGGAGGAGCTGTTCCACACCTTCAACGCCATTTACGAGGCGAACAAGCAGATCGTCATCTCCAGCGACCGTCCGCCGCGGGAGATCGAGACCCTGGAAGACCGTCTGCGCTCCCGTTTTGAATGGGGCCTCACCGTGGATATCTCCTATCCGGACTACGAGACCCGCATGGCCATCCTGCGCAGCAAGGAAGAAAACGAAAACTATAACATCGACAACGAGGTGATCAAGTATATCGCCAACAACATCCGCTCCAATATACGCGAGCTGGAAGGCGCCCTTACCAAGATCGTCGCGTATTCGCGCCTTAATAATAAGGAAATAACACTTGAGATGGCGGAGGAAGCCCTGCGCGACCACATCTATCCGGACCATGAGAATACGATCACGCCGGAGCGCATCATCAGCGTCGTGGCTGAACACTACGACCTGAAGCCGTCGGACATCACCTCCGAACGGCGCAACAAGGAAGTGGCCTATCCGCGCCAGGTCGCCATGTACCTGTGCTGCAGCCTGACGAACGATTCCCTCTCGTCCATCGGCAAGGCCCTGAAAAAGGACCACACCACCGTGATCCACGGCCGCGACAAGATCGCCAAGGACCTGATCGACAACGCGTCCTTAAAAAAGACCGTCGATATATTAAAAAAGAAGCTTTCCCCGGGATGAACCGTGGAAAACCGGTGCATGACGGTGGACAGTCCGGGTATGGAAAAACCCCGTCAGACGGCCCTGTGGATGACCTGATCATTTTTCACAGCCCGTCAGGCACTTTTTCACAGGGTCATCAAAGGGCAGAAAGCACGCAGTTTCCGGGCGTTTGCGGCAGTTTCCACAAATTCACCGGACCTACCATAACAACTACTATATAAATATAAAAGATACACGGACCGCGGATCATCCGCCGGAGGAAAGGAGATATTCACCATGAAGCTGTCATTTGCCAAATCCGATCTGATCGAGCCGATCAACATCGTCTCCAAGGCTGTTTCCACCAAGACCACCATGCCGATCCTTACCTGCATTCTGATCGAAGCAGAAGAGGGCGTGATCAAATTCACCGGCAACGATATGGAAATGGCGATCGAGACAGAAGCGGAAGGCATCATCTATGAAGCCGGCATCGCGGCTGTCGACGCCAGACTGTTTTCCGAGATCGTCCGCAAGCTGCCGGACGGCGACGTGCTGCTGGAACAGGAAAACGACAAAATGCATATCTCCTGTGCGGGTTCCCACTTTTCCATTCCGGTGCGCGGCGGCGAAGAGTACGTGAAGCTGCCCGCTTCCGAGAGCAAGGACTATATCGTGACCTCCGAGTTTGTGTTAAAGGCGATGATCAACCAGACGCTGTTCTCGATCTCTGCCAACGACAACAATAAGCTGATGACCGGCGAACTGGTGGAAGTGAAGAATGACAGACTGAAGATCGTGTCCCTGGACGGCCACCGCATCTCCATCCGCACGGAGGCTTTGAACGAGGACTACGGCGTAAAGCAGGTGATCGTGCCCGGCAAGACGCTCGGCGAACTCTCCAAGATATTGCCCGGCGAGCTGGAGAGCGAGGTGTATGTCTTCTTTGGCAAGAACAACATCACCTTTAAGTTCGGCAAGACGGTCGTTTTGTCCCGCCTGATAGACGGTGAGTATTTCAAGGTGGATAAGATGATCTCCGACGACTATGAGACGAAGATCGTGGTCAACCGCAGGCAGATGCTCTCCTCCATCGACCGTTCCATGCTGCTGGTGCGAGAGACGGACAAGAAGCCCATCATCTTGAAGATAACGGACGCCGGCCTGGAGCTTTCCATGAATACGGTGATCGGCTCCATGAAGGAGTCTCTGGAGATTGAAAAAGAGGGCAGGGACCTGATGATCGGTTTCAACCCGCGCTTTTTGTCCGAGGCCTTAAAGGCGGTGGAAGACGAAGAGGTGTCCATCTATATGATGAACCCCAAGGCGCCGTGCTTTATCCGCAACGAAGAAAAGAGCTATATCTACCTGATCCTGCCGATCAATTTTATCGCAGCGGAGTAATGAGCCGACAAAAAAGAGATGAAGAGAGTATTTGCGTTAAAGGGAGACTATATCAAACTGGGTCAGCTGCTTAAGGCAGCCGGCCTGGTCTCCATGGGGACCGAAGCCAAAGCGCTGATCGAAGAGGGCGAGGTCCGGGTAAACGGCGAAGAGGAGCTTCGCCGCGGCAGAAAGATCGTGGTAGGCGATACCGTCACCTGTCAGGGAGAGGAAATTTCTGTAACGTGACGGTTGAGGAACTGAAAATAAAGGATTACCGGAATTACGAGGAGGAGGACTTTGCCTTCTCGCCGGGGATCAATCTGATCATTGGGGACAACGCGCAGGGCAAGACCAGCATTCTGGAGGCCTTGTTCTACTGCGCGGCGGGGCGGTCGCACCGGGGCGCCAAGGACCGGGAACTGATCCGCTTCGATCAGGAAGAGGCTCACATCCGGGTCTCTCTCACCAGAAGGGCCGTCGACCACGTGATCGACGTGCACCTAAAGAGGATCGGAAGAAAGGGCATCGCCGTGGACCGGCAGCCCTTGAAGAGAACGGTTGACCTGTTCGGTACGGTCAACATGGTCTTTTTTGCGCCGGAGGATCTGATGATCATCAAGAGCGGTCCTGCGGAGCGGCGGGCCTTTCTGGATACGGAACTGTGCCAGCTGGACCGGACGTACGCGCATGAGCTGTCGCAGTACAACAAGGCCCTGCAGCAGAAGAGCCGCCTGTTAAAGCAGATAGAGGAGCAGCCGGCGCTCGCGGGCACGCTGGACGTATGGAACGAGCAGCTGGCACGCTACGGTACCGCGGTGATCGAACGGCGCGCCCGGCACGTGGAGGAACTCTCGGCCGCGGTTGCGGAGCGGCACGCGCAGCTTTCCGACGGCAGAGAGACACTCCGTACGACGTACGAACCCAATACAGCGGCGGCGGAATTTGCGGACAGGCTGCGCAGCCTGCGGGACCGGGAGCTGGCGGCAGGCATCTGCCTGGCGGGGCCGCACCGGGACGACATCGGCTTTACCGTCAACGGCGCGGACGTGCGGCGGTTCGGTTCACAGGGGCAGCAGCGGACCGCAGCGCTCTCCCTAAAGCTCGCGGAGATCGAGATCATACGGGAAAAGACCGGGGAACCGCCGGTGCTGCTGCTGGATGACGTGCTGTCGGAGCTGGACACCGGACGGCAGGAACGCCTGCTTGCGGGCATACAGGATATACAGACGATGATCACGACCACCGGCCTGGAGGAACAGACGGCAAGGAACCTCCGGACGGACAGGGTCTTTGTGATAGAGAACGGAAAGAGGATCGCAACGTCAGGAAACGGAGAACAATATGGGAACTGAACGGGTAGAAAACGAATACGGCGCAGATCAGATCCAGATCCTGGAGGGTCTGGAGGCTGTCAGAAAACGTCCCGGCATGTACATCGGGACGACCTCCTCGCGCGGACTGCACCACCTGGTCTACGAGATCGTGGACAACGCGGTGGACGAAGCCCTGGCGGGGTTCTGCACGGCCATCACCGTGACGGTCAACGAGGATAACTCCGTCACCGTAGAGGACAACGGGCGCGGCATTCCGATCGGCATCCATCCCAAGGCGGGCATTCCCGCCGTGGAGGTGGTCTTTACGGTCCTGCACGCGGGCGGCAAGTTCGGCGGCGGGGGCTATAAGGTTTCCGGCGGTCTGCACGGCGTGGGCGCCTCCGTGGTGAACGCCCTGTCCGAGTGGCTGGAGGTGCGGATCTGTCACGAGGGGCAGGTCTACATGCAGCGCTATGAGCGCGGGAAAGTGGTGAAAAAACTGGAGGTGGTGGACGTCTGCCCGATGGGACAGACCGGGACCACGGTCACCTTCCTGCCGGATAAGGAGATCTTTGACGAGACCGTCTACGATTACGAGGTCTTAAAGCAGCGCCTGCGCGAGACGGCGTTTCTGACCAAGGCCCTGAAGATCACGCTGGAGGACAAGCGGGATAATCCGCGCCGCGACGTGTTCCACTACGAGGGCGGCATCAAGGAGTTCGTCACCTACTTAAACAACAGCAAGACCACCATTTACGACAAGGTGATCTACTGCGAGGGCACCAAAAACGGCGTGTACGTGGAGGCGGCGCTGCAGCACAACGACGGCTTCAACGAGAGCACCTACAGCTTTGTGAACAACATCATCACGCCGGAGGGCGGCATGCACCTGACCGGCTTTAAGAACGCGCTCACCAAGACCTTCAACGACTACGCGCGCAAGAACAAGCTGTTGAAAGATTCCGAACAGAACCTGTCCGGCGACGACATCCGCGAGGGTCTGACGGCCATCGTCAGCATCAAGATTGAGGATCCGCAGTTTGAGGGCCAGACCAAGCAGAAGCTCGGCAACATCGAGGCCCGCGGCGCGGTGGACGCGATCGTCTCCGAACAGATGACTTATTTTCTGGAACAGAATCCGCAGATCGCCAAGATCATCTGCGACAAGGCGATCCTGGCCCAGCGTGCCAGGGAGGCGGCCAGAAAGGCGCGCGACCTGACCCGCAGAAAGACGGCGCTGGAGGGCTTTGCCCTGCCCGGCAAGCTGGCGGACTGCTCCGACAAGAACCCGGAAAACTGCGAGATCTTTATCGTGGAGGGCGACTCCGCCGGCGGTTCCGCCAAGGAGGCCCGCACCCGCGCGACACAGGCCATCCTGCCCCTGCGCGGCAAGATCCTGAACGTGGAGAAGG
>CACZPX010000290.1 GCA_902783095.1 uncultured Lachnospiraceae bacterium | reverse complement strand
CCTGTTCGAGTTCATCTATCCCGAGGACCCGTTCTATCCGCTGTTTACGGCCTACCGCCAGCACCACACCGCGGTCCGCATCAAGGCCGACCTGATGCTGCGCTACTTCGGCAGACCCATCAAGGATGCCGTAAAGCTGTATATGGACGAGCTGGACTATGACTACACCACCGCCCGCGGCCAGGTAAAGCAGCAGGAGGACATGGAAGGCTACTTCACCACCTACTACTTCGGCTACAAGAAGATCCGCGAGCTGGAGGAGCAGTACAAGGACGTGTACGACGAGAAGCAGTTCACCGAGATCCTGTTCGCGGTGGGCCGCGTCTCCGTGGACATTCTGGAGATGTACCTGGCCCTGCCGGAGGATCAGAAGCGCAGCTACCGCTACGACTTCAAGTCCCTGCTGATGACCAGGGAGTTCCCGGCGCACTGAGCCCGGGATCAAAACCGGATCCGACGTCCGGCCATACACAGCAAAACCGCCGCCCATTTGGGCGGCGGCCGCTTTTTTGTTGGAGAGGAGTTGGATCTATGCTAAAGCTCTGTTTTACGTCGGATGATCTGTTGCGCTGTCTGTCACACAGGCGTTACTCGATGGTGATGTATTTCTTCTCTTCCACCTTTTTCGGCTCCTGCTTGGGAACGTTCACCACCAGGATGCCGTTTTCAAATCTGGCTTTGATGTCCTCTTCGGAGATCTTCTCGCCCACGTAGAAGGAACGCTGCATGGAACCGGTGTAACGCTCGCGGCGGATGTACTTGCCGTTCTCGTCCTTCTCGTCCACGTTCTTGGCGGTATCCGCCTTTACGGTGAGGTAACCCTTCTTGAGTTCCAGCTGGACCTCGTCCTTCTTATAGCCGGGCAGGTCGATGGAAAGCTCGTAGCCGTTTTCCAGTTCCTTCACGTCCGTGCGCATGAACATCGGCTGTTCCGGTTTCTGCTCTCTGGTACTGTATACGGTAGGGAATACAAAATCGTCCATAAAATCATCAAATAAGCTGTCTCTGAAGATACTCGGTACTAACATTTTAAGACCCTCCTTTATGTGATCCCCGGCTTACGCCGGCTCTTTTTCTTTCTGAGGATGTTATAGCACCTTTGTTAGCACTCGTCAATAGTGAGTGCTAACAATTTTTGTGAATTGTTTGTGAACGTATGACGATGGGGACGCGGGGACGGTCCTTGGTGTCCTCACATGAGGACGCCAAGGACCGTCCCCGCGTCTCCCGCGTCTCCCGCGTCCCGTCTTCAGCGCTTCAGTTCCCGATACTCAGACGGAAAACGGCAGCATCATGGTATAGGGTGCGGTAAAGACGGCCAGCATCAGGCAGATGAAGCGCACCTGCCGCGGCTCCGACAGCTCAAACGAAAGCTTTTTGTTCAGAAAATAGATGAGCAGCCCCGCCAGAATCACGCCGGGCAGCGTAAGAAGGGCCACGTCCGGCCAGACGTAGCTGTTCAGTTTGCCGTCGAACAGGGTCGAAGACAGAACACAGCTGAGCGCGCCGCCCGCAAAATCCACCGCGAAGCCGATCGCGACCACGCGCACGATGCTCTTCTTCCACACCGACTTCCAGTCCAGCCCCTTCTTTTTGGCAGCCAGGATCACCACCAGGCTGTCGATCAGGAAATTGGCCGCGATGATCAGAAACCACAGCGGCGTGGGAAAGACAAACAGCATATAGATCGGAAAAATGAGATTGTAAAGCCTGACTTCCTTTTTCATAGGCACCTCCCGGCTCGCGAAAGCCATTTCTAAAACCGGTCTCCTGTGCTATAATGCCCCGCAGGGAGATAGTATCATGAACGAATACCAAAAAGAATACGTGATCCAGAGCCGCGACGTGAATATGCAGGCCCGCCTGCGCCCGTCCGCCTTTTTGCAGCTGTTCCAGGAGATGGCCGGGGAGCATTCCTCCGTCATGGGCTACGGGTACGAGCTGACGCACCCCAACGGGCTGATGTGGATCATCGTAAAGAACCACGTGATCTTTCACGAACTGCCCACCTACATGGACCGCGTGGTCCTGACCACCTGGGTGTCCGACAGACGCCACCTGCTGTTTCCGCGGTACTGCCGCATGGCGCGCCTGGACGGCACGCCGCTGGCGGACTGTGCCTCCTACTTTGTGCTGGTGGATTCCAACACCCGCCAGGCCGTCTTTCCGGAGCAGTTTGAGATCTCCCATACCGGCCGGCCGACCGGTCACGAGATCGCGCTGCCGGCCCGTTTCCGCATGCCGGAGCCGACGCAGTCCGCGCCGTTTACCGTGCCTTACAGCTACATCGATCTGAACGGCCATATGAGCAACGTACGCTACCTGGACGTCACGGAAGACCTGCTGGGGCTCTCCGAGACCGGTAAGCATATTGCGGAAATGACCATAGAATACGCAAACGAAGTGCGCCTGCACGAGACGCTGACCGTCTCCTGGGCCGCCGACGGGGACACGTACTACGTGGCCGGCGACACCGACCGGCACAACTTCAGCCTGATGCTGCGGTTTGCGTGACGGGATCCCGGCGGCAAGCCGGCGCGCAGCATCGCGGGATTTCGTCGTTTTGCTTCGCGAAGGAGCAGAGAGATAGCGCCGTCCGAGGACTGTCCGCAGGGCGGCGCTGTTTTGAACGATGCTCCGAGCGTTTAGCAAAACAGAAAGCTGAGCGCCGCTGCGCAAGGCGACGGCGGGATCCTCAGGCTCCGCTCAGGATAACAGGGGTGGCGCCGCCTGCCTGCTGCGGTGCTTTTTACGCTTCCGTCCCCAACAGGCCCAGTTCTTCCGCGTATTCGCGCATGCCGTCGATCACGATCTGCGCGGCGTCGCGCACCTCCATGCCCAGCATGGCGCAGCCCTTTTTGATCAGCTCGCGGTCACACTTGGCCGCGAATTTTTTATCCTTGAACTTTTTCATGAAGCTGCCCACTTCCAGGTCCGTGATGCCGTGCGGACGCATGCGCGCGCAGGCATGCACGATGCCGGTCAGCTCATCCACCGTATACAGGCATTTTGCGCACAGATTGTCCGGTTCCACGTCCGTGCAGATGCCCCAGCCGTGCGCCAGGATGATGTGGATATCCGCCGGATCCACGCCCGCCGCCAGAAGCGGCTCCTCGGTGTGCTGCAGATGCTCCTCCGGATACTGCTCATAGTCGTAGTCGTGCAGATACCCGATGGCCTTCCAGTGTTCCACGTCCTCGCCGTAGTGCGCCGCCATCGCGCCCATCGCCGCCATCACGCTCGTCGCGTGGACGATCAGGTGCGGCTCCGTCGTGGTAGAATGAGTCAGTTCCTTTGCTTTTTCCAGCGTCAGCATATCTTTGTATAACTCCTGTTTTCTTTTCGCTTACTTTACCACCACCGCGATCCCGTCCGGGATCACCGTCACGGTGGGGTGCTCTTTTCCAAGCATCTGTCTTGCCAGTTCCAGCGCCTGCGCCGTATCGTGCGCCGGCGTCATATGGAGCGAGCGCACCAGCGCGTCGTCCGCCTCGGAAATGTAGATGATGCGCGCCCGCTGCAGCACGCGGATCATCACCTGGTACTGCCACTGGTCCGGCGTCGTCTCCCCGCGTCCGCGCGAGAGGATGTCCACCATCAGCGCGTCCATATCGTCCCCGGCCTGCAGCCCCTTGCAGAAATGCCCGCTGCCGTGGCCGTCCGCGCTGGCGGCCGCCATGATGATCACGCCGCCTTCGTTAACGGTGGCCTCCGCCGCGGTCATGCCCTTTACGGCCTGGTAGATGTTCTGGTCCAGCGGGTAGCCGCCGTTGGTGGACACCACGATGTCGGCCGGGACCGGCGGGACCACGCAGAGCCCCTCCAGAAAATCACAGCCCGCGCGGTGCGCCTCTACCGCGTCGCCCGCCACCGCGTGGATCACCTGCTTGCTGCCGTTTAACACCACGTTCAGGATAAAGGCCAGGCCCGCCTTGCGCGCCGCCCACTCCATGTCCGCGTGGATGGGGTTGCCGTCCAGAAAGCCCTGTCTGGCCATCGGATGTGCGATGAATTCCGAACAGTGGTTGGCCATCACGCATTCACGGCTCGCCACGCCCGGCAGCACGGACTTGCGCCCGCCGGAATAGCCCGCGAAAAAGTGCGGCTCGATAAAGCCCTCCGCCACCAGCAGGTCCGTCTCCACGGCCAGCCGGTTCACCATGCAGGCGCCGCCGGAGGGCAGGGTGCCCAGCAGCACCATATTCTCCATGTCGTCGCAGTCGTGCACCACGATATGCTCGTTTGCCACGATCTCCGGCCCGAACTTGCCGGCCAGCTCTTCCGCCGTCGTCCCGCGGTGGCAGCCCGTGGCGATCAGGATGGTGATCTGCGCGTCGGGATTGCCCTTTCGGATCTCCCGCAGCAGCACCGGCATGATCAGCCTGCTGGGCACCGGGCGCGTGTGGTCGCTCGCGATCATGGTGACGCGGGCCTTGCCCTTTGCCAGCTCGCACAGCGGCGCGGAACCGATGGGGTTCGCCGCGGCTTCCTCTACCAGGGCAGCCTGGTCCATATGCGGATCGTACTCTTCAATGCGGGAAGTGAGCACGCCGGCAAGCGACGCGTCGTCAACGGAGAGCGGCAGGGTACCGCGGCCGTAGGGAAGTTCAAAAAACATGGCAAATCTCCTTCCGACAGGTGTACAAAATCACAGTTTGTGCTATTATATCACCGCCGCAAGCGGTTTTCAACGGAGCCCGCGGACCGTCCCGTCCGCATCCGCCGGCCGCGCGGCACATTTATGCCAGCGAGGTACGCCATGTTCCACGAGATCGAGCCCATCAAACTGAACAACCACTTTACCGATTTCGCGCCGGAAGACGCGGATCTGATCTTTGTCCTGACCGGCACCGGCCGCAAGGATGACAAGGTCCTGATGAAAAAGGACGAGGACGAGACCATCGCCCTGCCCACGCTCGCGCAGATCAAAGCCTGCAACCCGGACGCGGACTATACCTATCGCTATCTCTTTTCCATGGATGACGCACGCTTCTTCTTGCTGGAGCGCGCCGTTCCCGCCGTTCTGCCGGAAGGCTTTGCCTGGGAGATCCTGCGCTCCGTGCGCACCACCAAGCCCAAATACCTGAGCTTTGCGGCCACCGTCGCCTATCATCTGTTCAAGTGGAATCTGGACAACCGCTTCTGCGGCCGCTGCGGCGCCGAGACCGTGCACGACCACAAGGAACGCGCCTTCGTCTGCCCCAACTGCGGCAACATGATCTTCCCGCGCATCCAGCCGGCTGTGATCATCGGCCTGACCCACGGCGATACCATCTGCACCTCCAAATACGCCGGCGCCCGCGGCACGGGCAACCGCGCCCTGCTGGCCGGCTTCTGCGAGATCGGCGAGACCGCCGAGGAGACCGTGGCCCGCGAGGTGATGGAGGAAGTGGGCTTAAAGGTAAAGAACGTGCGCTACTACAAGAGCCAGCCCTGGGGCTTTGAGTCCGACCTGCTGCTGGGCTTCTGGGCCGAGGTGGACGGCGACACGCACATCCATCTGGACGAAGAAGAACTGGCCAGCGCCGAATTCGTGCCGCGCAGCGAGCTGGAACCCATGAAGAACCTGAACAGCCTCACCGCCACCATGATCGAGGCGTTCCGGAAGGGGGAGGCGTAAAGCCTCCCCCTTTCAGCCATTTTGTCCGTCCTGATTCCGCCTCCGGCCAGCTCTATTCTTGGCTATATCCAGTCTTTCCTCCCCTTTCAGCCATTTTTCCGTCCTGATTCCGCCTCCGGCTGGCTCTATTCTTGGCTATATCCAGTCTTTCCTCCCCTTTCAGCCATTTTGTCCGTCCTGATTCCGCCTTCGGCCGGCTCTGCCCCTGCCCTCGGCTATATCTTTCCCACTACCTGGCGGATTCGGGGCTTTCACCCGTTAGAAACGTGTGCCGCCAGGCGCACCACATCAAAAAGCCGTCCCTCACGTAAGGGGACGGCTTT
>CACZPX010000289.1 GCA_902783095.1 uncultured Lachnospiraceae bacterium | reverse complement strand
GTCCTCCCAGAAATGCATGGGCAGCACGCGGCGCGGCCGGCACACCGACAAAAACCAGGTCAGGCCCTCCGCCTCGTTCTGCTCCAGCCGGTCGTCCAGCACGACAAAGGCCGCGTCCATGGGCTTTCCGGCCAGCTTTCCGATCTCTTCTTTAAAGACGTGTTCCTGGTCCGCAAGCCAGGCCGGATCCTCGCCGGGCCAGTCCCACCAGTGCAGGTCTCCCGCGTGGAACAACGACAGCGTCCCCGTCTGCACGTAAAAGGCCACGCCCTCGTCGGTAGAGCGAAGCGTCTGTACCGTCCCCAGTCCGGGGATCCCGTACGAACGGTCCGCCTCCAGATACTGCACGTCCGCGTCCTGCGGCACCTTTTTATTGCCGCGGATATCAAAGGAGAGCAGATACCGCACCGGCCTGTTCTGACCGCGCAGCGAAAAGATCTGCGGGTTGAAGTGATCCCCGTGCACGTGGCTGACAAACACGAAGAACGGCTTATCCGCAGGTTTTCCATCCAGTACGGACAGGTCGCCGCGGTAATAGTCAAACAGCAGCAGGGCCGCGTCCGTCTCTGCCAGAAAACCGCTGTGTCCCAGGTAATCGATGATCATATGCCCTTCCTCCCGCTTCTGCTTCCTCCATTATAGTGGTTCCGGATCTGCGTGTAAATCAGGAACCGTTTTCCCGCTCCCCGCGTAACCGCCCACAGGCCGGCGCACTGCATAAAAAGGCGGCTCCGCATTCCGCGCAGCCGCCTGCCCTGTTTCATTGCCGCCCGTGCGGGCAGTCTTTCAATAGGTATAGTAGTAATAGTAATCCGTTCCGACGTAGGCGCCTTCCAGATCCTTCTTGGGGATGCTCCCCAGGTTGAAGGTCATGGTCTTCAAGGCGTATCTGCCCAGGCCGATCCACACGTTGCGGAAGGTCTTCGTCGCGATGACGTTGTTGTTCCGATCGTAAACGTTGAGGGTGATCCACTCAAAGCGGTCTGCCGTGAACATACGGTTGTTGGCGATCACCATATCCACCTTCAGCGAACTGCCGGAATAGTAGATCTTCTTTGCAGCAGTCTTGGGCGTGCCGTAGTCGTAATCGTACACGTTCATGGACGGTTTGAATACCTGTTCGTTTTTGTTGACCGTGATCTTTATCACCTTTTTGAAGCCCAGCTTTGTCTTGACGGTCACCTTGGCCGTTCCGGGCTTTACGCCTGTCAGCACGCCGGTCTTGCTCACCTTCAGGATCTTGGTGTTGGAACTCTTGTAGGATGTGATCACGTCTCCGATGGCGGTAGAACCCGAATACGGTTCCGGACTCACCCGCGCGTTCAGCGCCTTTTTAAAACCTGCGGTCACCGAATCACCGTCCACATAGATCTCCGTGGCGGGAACGCGCCAGATCGCATAGAGCTTGATCGTCGCGCCGTTTTTGGCAGACAGGTTTTTGACAGCGGCCTTGTTCTTATAGACCTTACCGGAATCATCCGCCTTCGTGTTCCAGTGCCAGAAGCTGTAATCGCCCAGACTGTCTTTGAACGCGTTCGCCGGCAGCTTGTAGGACTTGCCGTACTGATAGGTCTTTACGGGCATATAACCGCTCATCAGGTACCAGTCGTTGTTCATCACAAACTCGACCTTGTAGGAATTGACCTTCCACTGCGCATACAGCGTGACGACGGCCTTGTTCTTGCTCTTCAGATTCTTGACCGCTTCCTTGTTTGCGTATGCCGTGCCCTTTCCGTTGGCCTTTGTGTTCCAGCCGGCAAAAGTATAACCGGTGCGCTTGAACCGGTTGGCCGTCAGCTTCACGGACTTGCCGTAGGCGATGACCTTGTCCTTCATGGTACCGGTGCCGCCGTTGGGATCAAAGGTCACCGTATATTTGTTCACGGCCCACTTCGCATAGAACGTTTTGTTCCCGGTGCTGCCGTTGGCGATCGCCGTCACCTTTGCGGTGCAGTCCTTGTCCGTATACCATCCTTTAAACGTATACCCGGTCCGCGTGGGCTTTTTCAGCGCGATCTTTGCGGAGGTGACCGTATAGGAAACGGGGTTCTCGCCGTTGTTCTCTCCGCCGTTCAGTTTGTAGGTGATCTTGTAAGTGACAACCTTCCACTGCGCATACAGCGTGATCTTCTCATTGTTCCCGCTCTTCAGATTCTGCACGGGCTCCCCGTCGTCATAGGCGGTACCGGTACCGTTCGCCTTCGTGTTCCATCCGGTAAATGTATAGCCGGTCCGCTTAAACGCGTTGGCAGAGAGCGCCTTTGCCGTATCATAGGCGATATTCTGGCCGCTCATGGTCCCGGAGGTCGCGCCGTTTCCGTCAAAGTTCACCGTATAGCTGTGCCTGCTCCACTGCGCATACAGAAAGACGACGCTGTCCTGTTTCGCGCTCAGGTTTTTGACGGACGCCCCGTCCGCATAGGCGGTGCCGCTGCCGTCCTGACTTGTATTCCAGCCGGTAAAAGAATACCCGGTGCGGACATAACGATTGGCGGACAGTTTGACCGTTTCGTTATAGCGGACGCTGATCGGGTCCATATAGCTGTCATAGTCGCCGTTCCCATCCAGACTGATGCTGTAGGTGATCGTCTCCCACTGCGCGTACATGGTGATGATCTCGCCTTCGTAAGTGCCCAGCCATCTCACCCTCTGCTTCTCCTCGTAGGCGGTACCGCTGCCGTCCGCCTTTGTGTTCCAGCCGGTAAAGCGGTAGCCCGTCCGTGAAAACGTGTTTTCGGAGATGTAGACGTAGGTGCTGTAGTCCGGGACCTCGATGTCGGCGATCGCGCCGTTTCCGCCGTTGGCGTCAAAGCGGATGACGTAGTTGGACGGCTGCCACTGCGCGTACAGCGTGACGTTTTCGCCGTTCGTGCTCAGGTTTTTGACCGTCTGCCCGTCCTGATAGGCGGTGCCGCTGCCATCCGCCTTTGTGTTCCACCCCGCAAGGATGAGCTTTTTCGAGGTGTCGGACGTATAGATCCACTGTCTTACCTGCGGGGCCTGCTGTACGTCATAAACGAAATATTGCTGATGCGTCTTGTAGCCGCCGGAAGTTCCGCCGTTTCCGTTGAACCATACACTGTAAGTAACCGGCTCCCACTTTGCGTACAGCGTTACATCGTCCGCGTAATCATCCGGGATGGAACTCAGTTCGTTCTCCTCGGTACAGTCCGCGTCCGTAAACCAGCCGCCAAAGGAATAGCCTGTCTTCTGCGCAGGATACAGCGGCGTCTGCACACCGACCGTATAAGTGTCCGGGTTGTCCTCGGAATTGGTACCGCCGTTCAACACGTATGAGACGGTATAGGTCTGTGCGGCTTCCTCTGAAGCGGCTCTGACCGTCTCCTCTGCGGTCTCCTCCGGCACCGCTTCCGGATCGGCTTCCTGCACGGCCTGTTCCTCCTGCCCCTGCGCGGCGCGCGCTGTCTGCACATCACCCAGAAGCATGCACGCGCACAGCATCAGCGCCAGCCATCGTTTTGTTCTCCTCATACAGGTCCCTCCTCGTCCCGTCTGTTCTTTGCCTGTATGCGTCCGTATTCCGGACGGCTTCGGCTCGGTCTGCTGTTTACCGCAGCCGGCATCAAGCCCTGTGCGGCAGGCAGCAGTTTCTTTGTTATAGTGTATCAACTGCGTTTTTCTAAGGCAATATGCAGTTCGCGTACAAACTCTCATATTATGATGATATACGGCTGACCGGGCGTGCCTGTGCGGCCCGCTCTTCCATAAAAAAATACCGTCATTTATCAACAGTCCGGCTCTTTCTGTCGATGTCAGGTCCTCCGCGTTTCATCATCCGGAGCTTCGTCCTCCCAGTCATCCACCGAGGCATAGAGCACCGTCTCAAAGATCCCCGCCCCGTAGTGGCGCACCTTCAGCCGGTAGTCCGGCACCAGTTCCAGAATGCGGCGCGCCAGAAAGATGACGTCCAGCGGACGGTGATACACGCTGATGGCAAGGCGCGGCCGGTACGTGCGGATTAGGCGCTGCGCGCCGTCCAGCGCCGCCATCTCGCTGCCCTCTATATCCATTTTGATAAAGGTCACCGGGCCCGGGAGCAGTTCGTCGAGCGGCATCCCCTGCACGGAGATGGTCCGGTCCCCGTCATAACCCCAGGAGGAAACGTTGGAGCTCGTCGGATCGTCCTCCAGGATAAACTGCAGAGACTCCGCTTTGTTCCAGACCGCGAACGGATAGAGGTACAGGTCACGGATCCGATGCTTTTCCCGCAGAAGCTGCAGCTGCCGCTGCATCTCCGGCAGCGGTTCCAGCGAATGGACCGCCCCGTATCCGCTTCGGTTCCAGTTCAGAAAATCCAGGATTGTCTGTCCGTTGTAGGCCCCGCAGTCCGCAAAGATTTCCCCGTCGCGCGGCTCCCAGACGTCAAAATACTGCCCCTCCCTGGCTCCGGTCAGCAGCGCCCGCCAGGAGCCCGGCGGATCATAGATCCGATCCGGCGAAATACGCAGCGCCTTCAGCCTGTTCCTGATCTGCTCCCGTTCCTCCTGCGAAGAGACGATCACCAGACAGGCTTGCCAGTCCGGATCGTTCAGCTGCACCGGCGTGATATGCCGTTCCTGCGCGGTATCCGGCCAGCACGCCTCTGCGCGCCCGGGATCCGCCGAACAGAGGGCGGCGATCGGGATGCCGCTCAGCGTCAGGGCGGTCCGGTTGACCAGCCCGTCCGCGCCTCCGCCGAACAGGATCACCCGCTCCGCGCCGCACCGCCGCATCGGTTCCCGCAGTTCGTACAGTTCGTATCTGCGTCCCCCTCGATACAGCCGCGCCGTATCCAGAAGGATGGATTCATCCCCGCTCAGCTCCATGAACACCCTGGCGAGAAACAGGTCCTTCGACTCCCGGTCCGACAGCCTGTCAAACACCTCCCGGTAGTCGCAGAGCCCGGCGATCTGTTCCAGCGCCCGCTGCACGTCGCGGTTTTCCCGCCTGAACAGCGGATCGGCGGACAGGATCGCCTCCATCCCGGATACCGAAAGGACGGGGATGTTCTCCGCATGCAGAAAACCTTCCACCTCGCCGCGGATCTCCGGCAGATAGATGCCGACCAGCACCTGCTCAAAGCAGCCGCGCCGGTACAGCGCCGGAAGCTCCGCGGAGGGATGCACCTCGATCCCCTGCGGCATTCTTGACCGGTCGAGCCCCGCGGGGTTCCTGTCGAAGACCATTGCCACGGTCAGGCGTTCTCCGCCGCCGAACCGGATCCGGTGATACAGCTGTTGTCCATACGGGCCGAAGCCCCAGATTGCAATCTTCACAGTGTCGACTCCCGTTCTCAGAATATCCTGTCGTTCCGGTGCATGGGCCTTCTGTCCCAGATCTGCCCGTATTCCATATAGTTGCCGTACATCTTCCGGAGAAAGCGGTCCGCCTCTGCGGGGATCCGGACCCGCAGCCCCTCCATGGACACCTCCCGTCCGCTGCCGAACCAGCCGACCGGATAGCGGTCGCGCAGACACCGGTAATAGCCGTTGGACTGGCAGACCCAGCCGGTCTTCTCCGCGGAGACCCTGCGTGCGCTCTTCGACCAGCGCTTCAGCAGCAGTCTGACCGGGATCCTGCGCCCGAGCTTATGAAGCAGCTTTACGGCTGCCACCGTTTTTTTTCCGTAGTCCGCACGGTTTTCCGTTTCAAAATGACCGCGGTGCGCCAGTGCCAGCGCGTAAATGAGTTCCCATTTTCTGCTACGCAGACGGTGCAGCCACGCAAAACGGGAGGCGCCGTCGAGCACGTAAATGTCCATCGGAAGATGGAAGCGGATGTCCTTCCGCCCCTTCTCCCCGAGCCTCGCGAAGGCGTCTCCCTCGGTCGTCTCCCTCATATACAGCAACCTCGTCATATAATCCAAAAAGCAGTTTTCTCCGACTTCGTCCGGTTTCAGCAGCAGACAGTCCGCGCCGGGCGGCCACTCTCTTTTTGCCGCCGCGCAGAACAGGTCGTAATCCCTTCGGGGCATGGCGACGTCGAGGTCGTCGTCCCAGGGGAGCAGGCCTCCGTCCCGCATGCAGCCGATTAGTCCCCCGCAGATCAGATACCAGGTCAGCCCGTATTTTTCGCAGACCCGGATAAACTCCCCGAGGAGTATCCGCTGCTGCCGCCGGATCCCGTCCATATACCGGATCAGCGCGGCATCCGTACCGCGGATGTCCAGCGTCCAGGTGTGAATGCCCGCCGTCTCGACGGTTTCGGAACGGACCACATCGTCGTTGACCGATACTCTGATCACGGGTTTTTTGACCGCCAGGATCTCCGGCACCTCAAAGACCAGCTTCAGTCCGCTCTCATAGATGGCAGGATCCTTCAGGTAGACCTGAGACAGATAGTTGCCCCAAAGCGCGCCGTCCGCGTCCCGGAAAAGATCCCAGCAGGTATACGGCTGTGGCTGATCCGGAAACGGTATGAAAAGATGCGTGTAGGGGTACGGGTCGTCTTGCGGGTGCAGCGCCGTCTGATGGTTCTGCGCCGCCCCGGCATACAGAATCTTCACCGAAACCGTGCGGTCTTCGTCCTGCGAAACCAGTCCCAGCCGCCTGGCCTTTACGGCGCGGTCGCTCTCGAGGCGCACTTTCAGGCCTCTCTTCTCAAACAGCTGTCTTGCTCTGTCCGCGAAATCCGCACTCATCTGCTGCCCTCCTGCCCGTCAGGTGTGCCGGGGTTCCCGGTTCCGGACAGTCCGGCCCGGATCTTCGTGGAACTGATTCCTTCGGTATAAGGGAAAAACTCAATCGTCGCGCCCAGCGCTTCCAGTTCCCGTTTTTCCTGTTTCCAGTATTCGTTGTCCGCATAGTCGTCACCGGAGAAGAAGCAGTCGTAGGGCCGCCTGTACCACTCCGCGATCTTGGAGACGAAGTCCCCCTCCACCGGCACTGCCTCGTCCACATAGCGGACGGCCTGTACGACGGCAAGGCGGTCTGCCAGCGGGATATGCGGCGTGATGTGCTTGTATTTCCGCACCAGCTCATCGCTTAAGACGCCGACACGCAGCACCTCGCAGCGCTCCTTTGCGCGTTGCAGCAGGTTCAGGTGTCCGGTGTGGAACAGGTCGAAGGTCCCCATCACAAAACCGGTGCGATAGGGCTTTGTCCCCGCTGTGCAGGATGCCGCTTGCTGCGGCAGATCCGCGCCGCTCTCCGGTCGCGGCCGGGCATGGTCCTGCGGCGGCTGCGGTGCTTGGTTTACCGTCCGGGCCGCATCGTTCTCCTGCGGCGCTCCCCAGGCCCAGCGGTAGAGCTGGGCATAGCGCGCGCGGTTTCTGTTCCGTTCCGTAAAGGCGTCCTCAAAAGCCGTACAGGCGTCCCAGCAGGCCGTCAGGCCGTAGTGCGCCTTGACCGTCTCCAGCGGGAGAACCGCTTCCAGCTCCGGCAGATGCAGCCAGGTATAACGGATCGCCCGGTACAGGACGTAAGCCGCGGGGCAGTTTTTTACGGTGAATTCCTGGTCGTACCAGAGAAAACCGCCGTTTTGCGGTCCGGCCGGCTCCTCCGAAGGGACGCCGGATCCCGTTCCCGTCCAGAAGGCGTTGTAAGGGATCATATCGATATAGCCGGTCTCCAGCACCGGTCCCGGGCAGGAGGAAAGCGCCGCTGTCGGCGCATTTTCCGTCTGATCGGCGGACTGCAGGACCTGCGCGTACAGGGCGTCAAACAGGGCGGTCAGCGCCGCGCTGCCGCTTTGGGCGAGGTCCCGGATGTGCTCTAACAGCGGCTGATGATGCATAAACGGCATGCGTATGGCCGGCATTCCGGCCGCGGTCCCGTCTCCGGGTCTCTGCCGCACCCACTGCTGCTCCACCGCGCACAGCCCGCGGCCCCGCAGCGTCTCCAGATTCTCATAAAGTGCACGCAGCGTCTGCGTCCCTTCCGAATGAACCGCGCGTTTTTCCACCGTCTCGTCGTCATAAAAAACGGTCAGGAAGGCATGCGCGGCCTCGCGGTCCGCGGACAGGACCGCGCCGGCGGGAAGGCAGTCCTGTCCGTGCACCGGCATCTCTTTTCCGCCGGCTGTATCCGTCCGTCCGTCCGGGATGCGCGCAAGCCTGCGGGCACCGTCCGCTGCAGCATCCTCCTCCGCGGTGCAATCCAGCAGGATGCAGTTTGCGACGTCCGGCAGGCGGCCCTCCCGCGATGCGGTATCCCAGGCCGCGGCCTCCCGCGCGGCGCGCACCGCGCTGCCGTCCCCAAAGGGATCGTAGGTCAGAAGACGGTCCCTGATGCTCCCCTGCGGAAGCCAGGCGTCGGAATACACCGCCTGGGTAAAGACCAGGTCCGGCAGCGGATAGTAGGTCCGCCGCACCGCAAGGCCGGCTGCCGCCAGGGCTGTTTCCACTTCTTTTTTTGTGTGCAGCGGAACGGCGGGATCAAAGGCCGCGCCCGGCGTTGTCACCAGTTCGTCCGTGAGGCCGCACGCGTAGCGCAGCGCATACCGGCTGCGGAACCCCACAAGCAGCCGGCCGCCCGGCGCAAGTCTGGCCCGCAGGGCCGCAAACAGGGCCGCGAGCGGGCCGTGATACCATTCCAGCACTTCCAAGAGCAGGATGACGTCGTACGTCTCCTGCGGCAGACCGTCGGTCAGGTCCGCTGTAAAGACACGGAGATCGGTGCGGTTTGCATAGCGTTTTTTGACCGCCGCCGTGCACGCGGGATCGGCATCCACCGCGTCCACCCGCGCGGCGTGATCGCACAGAAACCCCGTCAGCGCGCCGTAGCCGCAGCCGGCGTCCAGCACGGTCTCCGTTCCGTCAAACGGCAGCCAGGCGAGCGCCGCCGTCCGCAGGCTGCTCAGGTTGTAAAACCGCGCATAGCTGTCGCTTCCGCTGATCTCTGTATCATATCGTTCCACGCCGTCCCGGATCAGGGCGGCGGTCTCATCCTTCGTCATTGATCCACCTCTTGCTCCAGTCGTCAAAATAGCGCCGCTTTACGGCGTTCCGCGCACCGAAGAGCGCCATCCGGCAGAGCAGCTCCGCCGGGAGCAGCTGCGCGATCTGCCTGCAGACCGCGGCGGGATCCTCCGCCCGCTTTACGGTCTCCTCCCAGTCTGTACAGACCAGAAACCGCTCCAGGATCTCCTGCGCCGCCGCATGCACGCGGGCGATCTCCGCAAGCGCTTCGGCGCTGCGCACCTCCCCGGCAAAGACCGGCGTACCGTCCGCCGCAAACCGCTGCAGAGAGGGCTCCGGGGACGTCATGTAGTATTCCGTTTCCATGTAGCGGTCCAAAAACCGCCGCACGTTTGGCGTTTCCGCGTGCAGCCAGGTCTGAATGCTGCAGGCCGGCGCCGTCCCGTTTTCCGGCCGCCCCAGATAAAACCCCTGCAGGGCGAACGGGGCCAGTTCCTCCGTAAAGCGCTGCGAGGTCCCGGAGGCCACAAAGTCCACATAGGCGCAGCGCAGGCCGGAAACCAGCCCTTCCCGTTTCCAGTAGGCGCGCTGGCCGGCAGCTGCTTTTGCGGCGAGCACGGACAGGTCCGGCTGATGCCGCAACAGATACCAGTAACGGGCGTTGCGCGCGGCCTCCCCCCGCTGCGCGCCGGCTTCGGCAGCACATGGCGCTTCTTGCTCCGGCAGCGGCTCCGCATCAAAAAAGGCCCGCATCATCTCCGCGCAGGACAGACCGTCCGCCGCCTCCGCCAGGTAACCCGCAAGCGCCGGCCTGTCCGCAAGCGGCAGCATGGCCGCATGGCGGGAGGTGTAGAGATACGTCCCTTCCGGGAGACTCTTCCAGCGCACCCGCTCATACCACTGCTGCAGCATAAACCCGTCCCGCGCGGCGAAGAGCACACGGTCCGGCGCCGTTTCCGCAAGCTTTGGCAGCAGCCACAGCAAAAAACCGATCTGGACCGGTGCCGGCACCGTCTTTCCATAGGCGGAAAGGCGGGCGTTCCGGTCGTCTTCTGCCGCCTCCTCCGCAAAGGGCGCGGCAAATGCCGCTTCTGCCCAGAGACCGGCCATGCACCGCGCGGCCAGCGCGGCGCGGGAAGGCAGGCGGTCCGGATCGCAAGGCGCCGGGGCCGTAAAGCCGGCCGCCTCCGCCAGTTCCCGGACCGAGGGCAGATGCAGAAAGGACAGGCCCGCGCGCCGGGCAGGCGCCGCATCCGCCGTGAGACTGTCCCCGACGTGCAGGATCCTGCAGGGACGCGCGCACAGCTGCGCCGCGGCCTTTTTCACTTCCTCCAGCAGCCCGTCCGCCTTGCTCAGGCCGTGCTCGCAGGAGACGATGATCCGGCCTGCGTCCTCCAGTCCCTTTTCCTTTAACAGGGCGGCCAGTTCCGCCCCGGTATAATACATGTCGGTGCAGAGCAGCACCGGCTTGCCCTGCGCCTTTGCGTAGCGGACCAGTTCCGCGGCAGGCTCCCGCAGCGTGATCACGTCCCGCTCCGTCTGCCGCTCCAGCCGCTGCAGTTCCCGCGCCGCGGCCGCGGAAAGCCCCAGCTGCGCCGCCACCGTATCGTAGATCTGCGGCAGCGTTTTTTCGCCGCACTGCTCCTGCAGGCGAACGGCGTAAAAACGTTCCCGCAAAGCTGCGCTGTTTCCCAGACAGTCCGCGCGGTATGCGGTCAGCGCGATCACATCCTGCGGCGCTGGCACACAGCGGACCAGCAGCGTATCGAACAGGTCAAAGCTCACCGCATCCGCGGCGTCGATCATCCGTCTGGCCTCCGCGGCGCTGCGGCGCCGGAAGGCGGGACCGGTTTCCGAGGGTGCCTGCTCAAAGTCCGTCAGAACGCTTTTGTCATAAAAGACCATCCGGCGGGCATCCACGCCGCACAGCCGCGGCATCACGCCGTCTTCCAGAAGCCGGCTGCCGATATGCAGCAGCCGCACGCCGGCGAAAGCCTCCCGCAGCTCGCGGAAAAAGCACTCCTGTACGCCGCGCGCGAGAACCGACAGCTGCCCTGCGCGTTCCGCCGTGCAAGACGCGGGCTGCTCTTCCTGCCCGCTCACGGGCAGAAGACCGGCCTCCCGCAGCGCATCCGCATACCAGGCCGCCGGCAGTTCCTCCGGTGCAAGCAGGACCACGCTTTTGCCCGCCGCCAGAAGCTCCCCGATCAGCCGCCGCATCACCGGGCGCACCGTGGGCTTTCTGCTGTGCAGCAGATCCTGCACCAGAACGGTATCCCGGAGTTCAAAGCTGACCGCGCCGTAGGGGGCCGTCGCCGCGCGCCAGCCGGCCAGGTCCAGAAAACCCTGCGTCTCCAGCTCGTCGTGCAGCGCGATCTGATCGGTCCCGTAGGCGTCCAGGATCGCAGTGCCTGCCCGTCTGCAGTCCGCTTCGATCCGCTGATAGACCGCCTCCGCGCCGTACATCTGCGCCGCGATCAGGACGGCATCCGGTTTCTTTGCCAGGGCTATATCCAGGGTGAGGACCGGTTTGTTCCGCTGCGCTGCCCCGCTCCGGGCGTCCTCCAGCTCCTCCGCAGGCACGACGATGCCCGCAAAGCCGAACGCCGCATCAAAACGTTCCAGAATGGCCCGGGTGTTGGCCCCAAAGCCGTATAAAAAGATCCGCCTGCCGCGATACGGCGCCAGGTTCTCTTCAAAATGTGCAAGACGGTATTCCTTTTCCGTCATCTTTGCTCCCCGCGGGGCGGGACCTGCCGATCCTCCCCAAAGCCAAAGCGGAACAGGCGGACCCTGTCGTCCTGCCCGATCAGCAGCACGTCAAAGGCCTCCTGCGTGCGGTCCCCCGCCCTCCGGTGGAACTTCCCGTCGTGCAGCGGCCGGCAGTCGACACGGTCCTGCAGGGAGGCGCAGGCAAGCTCCACAAGAGGGATGCCGTGCGCCGTATCGAGCTTGTCCACGTGCTCGTGCCCGCAGAAGACGCTGGTCACGCAGCCCGGTCGCTCGCGGTCAAAGCGCGTCAGAAGCTGCAGCAGCGCGTCGCTGTTTTCCACCTTTTCGCCCCAGGCCGTCACGTCCAGGTGCGGCGGCACGTGGGTAAAGACCGCTGCCCGCCAGCCCTGCGGGACCGCGTGCAGCTCCTGCTCCAGCCAGGCCAGGTCCTTCTCGTAAAAGCCGAAGGGACTCTCCCGCCGCGGGTCGAAGGAATGCAGGAAAAACAGCCGCAGCGCCTTTTCGGGGCAGTCCGCCGTATAGCAGGTCCTCTCCTGCCCGGTGATCAGCGCGATCATCTTTTTGACGTTGGCCGGTTCCTTTGTCCGGTAGACCGGCATCAGGTCGTGGTTGCCCACGCAGTAGTACACCGGAACGCCGCAGGCGGCCAGTTCCGCGCGGATGCGGGCGATCTGCCGCAAAAAGACCGGCTCCGGGAACGTCCCGTCCGTCACGTCGCCCAAATGTACCACTCCGTCCGGCCGGATCCGCGCAGCCAGGTTTTGAACGCAACGGACCGTATCCGGCCAGGTGCCGCCCACGGCGATGTGCGTGTCCGCCAATAGGATCAGGCAGACGTCCCCGGGCTTTTTTGCCGCCAGGACCCGCGCCGCGACGGCCTCCGTCTCGGCGGCAAGCGCAGCCTGCAGGGCGTTTTGCTTTTCCTCCGCCGGCGCGCCGGCGTCTTCGGGCAGGAACGTATCCCGCCGTTCGTTTTGTGCATCTTCTTTCGGAACGTCTTCTCCCGGTTTCGCGGCTTCCGCGACTGCGGCAAGATCCTCCCAAAACACGTCGCCCGCAAACGGCGTCCCGTCCTTTTTCTGCAGCACCAGCCGCACAAAGCCCGCCGGCAGCTGCAGCACGGGGTCCTCCTGCCAGGTCAGGACGGACCGGGCGGCATCGTAAAAGGCCGCGTTGCCCTCCGCGGACCAGGCGCGGGTATAGATGAGTTCCGGCGGGATCTCCGGCCGGTAATAAAACGCTTTGTAACGGACGTCCGGCGTGTTCAGCCGGATGCGGGCCCCCGCCGGGATCCGGACCGGTTCCCAGTTGACCGCGGTGCATGCGGTCTCCGCCTCCTCCGGCACCGGACAGAGCAGTCCCGTCTTTTCGTCCACGCAAAGGCCCCCGAACAGCAGCGTCTTTTGCGTATAGTCTTCCGGCGCGCCGTCGCCGCGCATGCCGGACAGAGCCGGGGAAAGCAGCAGCTTCTCCCCCTTCATGTTGGCGCTGCGACGCAGATACATGGCCGTCACCGCCTCCGGATCGCCGGAGGCCTCGATGCGCCCCTTCTGCATCCACACCGCGCGGGTGCAGGTTTTTCTGATCAGTTCCATATCATGCGAGACGATGATCCCCGTCATCTTCTCCTGATGGACCAGC
>CACZPX010000288.1 GCA_902783095.1 uncultured Lachnospiraceae bacterium | reverse complement strand
GGAGCTTGCGGGCTACACCGAGGAGCAGGTGAAGAACATGAGCCTGCAGGAGCGCATGGCTGCGACCAGAAAGTTCCGCGAGGACCGTTACCAGAAGCTGATCGACGCGGTGTACCCGAAGCGCGGCTGGACCATGAACGGCGTGCCCACTGTGGAGCATCTGAAAGAACTCGGAATGGATCTGCCGGAACTTTTAGAGGTTGTGGAACCGCTGTTAAAGGATTAAGATAGAAGAGAGCCCTTCGGGCAGGCGCCCGGGGGCTCATCCTTAAAAGGCAGGTGTTGCACGATGACGTTAAACCGGCGACCTTATTCCAAATGGAGAGACGGCTTGACCGTACAAAATGTCATTGACGAGAACCGTTATACCTGGCCCAAGCTTGTAGTAAAGCTGAACGGCACGGTCATATGGCCGGAGGAGTATGCGGGGACGCTTATCAATGAAAGTGATGACCTGGAGGTTATGCATCTCCTCGGGGGAGGCTGAAAAGCCTTTGGTTTGGTGCATTTCGTGCCAGGTCATCTCTTCTAATGGTACTGAAAATCAGCTATGGACCATCATAGCTGATTTTTTATTGCATTTCAACAGTCTGTTTCAGAACAGGTGCAGATGGTCGAATTCCCCGTTCGCGAGGTCTCTCAAAAACTGCCGGTATCCGCCCTGTAGGTTGACCGCGTCGTAACCGGCGTCGCTCAGGATCTCCGTGACCTCGCGGGAGACGACGTCCGATTGGCAAAAGACGTAGACCGTCTTCTCCCTGGGCAGGGCGTAGAGCTCCCTTATGCGCGCGAGCGGAACGTTGACCGCCCCGGGGATGGTGCCGCGCTGAAAGAGCGATTCATCCCGGACGTCCAGCAGCAGAGTGCTTTCGTCTGCGTAATGATCGTCCATAAACTCGATAAAATCCATTTCCCGAATGTTCATATGCTGCAGTCCTTTGGCGTATAATCGTCCCGGTTGGCGGGCAGGTCGGTGATGTCCGCATGTTCTCCGCACACGCGGCAGGCCGGGTTCCTGTTCGGGATGCCGGCTTCGGTAAAGGTCATGGAAAGCGCGTCCACAAAGAGCATGCGTCCGGTCAGCAGATCACCCTTTTCCAGAAGGTACTTTATGGCTTCGGTGGCCTGGATGCTGCCCAGGATGCCCAGCGCCGCGCCGAGAACGCCGACCTGGGAGCAGGTGAACACCTGGCTGCGGTCCGGCGCGTCGCCTGCTATACAGCGGAAGCAGGGACCGCCTTCTCCCGGGATCCAGGTGAGGGTCTGACCCTGCATCTGTACCATTCCGCCGTGGGAAAACGGTTTTTTGCCCAGTACACAGGCGTCGTTTACCAGCAGCTTGGACTCAAAGCTGTCCGTGGCCTCTATCACAAAATCGTAAGGCGCGATCACTTCCGCAATGTTGTCGGCGGTGAGCCACAGATCGTGCGTCTGCACGTTCACGTCGGGGTTCAGCGCATGGATGGCGTCCCGCGCGGAAGCCACCTTGGGCGTGCCGACGGAAGCGGTGCGGTGGATGATCTGGCGCTGCAGGTTGGAGAGCTCCACGCAGTCAAAGTCGGCGACGCCGACGGTGCCGATGCCGGCGGCCGCGAGGTAATAGAGGGACGGGGATCCCAGTCCGCCCGCTCCGATCACCAGCACCTTTGCGGCTGCCAGCTTCTTCTGTCCGGCATAGCCGATCTCCTTTAAGACAAAGTGCCTGGAATAACGTTCCAGCTGTTCTGCGGAAAAAGCCATAGCGATCCTCCTGTAAAATGGAAAGCCCATAAGTTTCAGATTTTATCGGATCAGATTCTACTCCACTTTTGCAAAAAAGTCCAGAAATGCCGCGGTCTCCGGCTGCTTCGGCGCATGCAGCAGCTGCGCGGCCGGGCCGTGTTCCACAAGCCTGCCGTCCTTTAAAAACAGGACCTCGTCCGCAATGCGGGAAGCCTGCTGGATGGAGTGCGTGATGAGCAGCACGGTGCCGCCGTCCTGCACGGTCTTTTGCAGCAGCGCCTCCGTGAGCAGGATGGACTGCATGTCCATGGCGGCCGTGGGCTCGTCCAGGATCAGCAGGTCGTAGCGGCGCATCAGCAGTCTGGCCAGGCACACGCGGGCAGTCTCGCCGCCGGAGAGCGTGTGTCCCTTCTTTTCCGCCAGCTCCGTCAGCGACAGGGCCGCCAGCAGCTCCTTTGCCCGAGCCTCGTCCTTCCCGGCCAGCAGCAGATTCTTTTTCACGCTCATGCGGAAGGCGTAGGGCTTTTGCGGCAGGCAGCCCACGCGCACGCCGGCCGGTCCGCAGGCGCCGGTATCGTCCTTTAAGCTGCCGGCCAGGATCTTGGCGTAGGTGGACTTTCCGCTGCCGTTAGCGCCGATCACGGCGTGCAGCGCACCTTCTTTTAAATCGTAGGCCGGCACGTCCAGCACGGTCCGGCCGCTGTAGGTCTTTTTTAAGGCAGGCAGGATCATCGCGAGAGCCTCCTTTGGATGAGCGTGATCACGACGTTGATGATCAGCGAGATGGTCAGCAGGATCAGGCCGAGCGCCACGCCCAGCGCAAAGTTTCCGCGGTTGGTGTACTGCATGATGGCGGTGGTCATGACGTTGGTCTTCCAGGCGATGGCACCGCCCACCATGCTCACCGCGCCGACCTCGGCGATGGCGCGGGAAAAGGAGAGCAGGTACGTAAAGAAGATCTGGTAGCGGCTCTCGTTGGCGATCAGCAGAAACGTGCGGGGGCGGCTTAAGCCGATACCGTGCGCGGTCTCGCGGATGGGCGCGGCGACGGAGGCGACAAAGCTCTCCATGTTGCCCACTACGGTGGGCGTGATGAGCACCACCTGCGCCAGGATCATGATGGGGACCGTGAACAGGAGCTTCAGCTTGCCAAAGGGCCCCACGCCGGAAAAGAGCATGTAAAAGAGCAGACCGCAGACCACGGGCGGCATGCCCATCAGCGTGCGGTTGATCACGATCAGCGCGTTCCTCCCGCGAAAGCGGCAGGAGCCGTACAGGATGCCTATCGGCACGCCGATCAGCACCGCCAGAATGGAACTGGACAGGCTCATCCGTGCCGTGGTGCCCAGAATATTCAGCAGTTCCGAGTCGCCGCGCAGGATCAGGTCAATGGCTTTCTGTATGGCTGTCCACATGGTGTCACTCCTTGAGGTTTAAAAAAAGGGCCGCGGCGAAGAAGGAATCCGCCACAGCCCTATCATAGTGAGGTCTTGAATAAATGTAAAGATTAATCCATC
>CACZPX010000287.1 GCA_902783095.1 uncultured Lachnospiraceae bacterium | reverse complement strand
TGGACACGTGCTTTGCCACCTCGATATAATCGCTGGCCTTCTTTACGTCCTTTTCGCCCAGCGACTTGCCCACCAGCGCGGTCCCGGCGGAGGCGATGCCGTCGCCCAGTGTAAAGGAAAAGCTGGTGCACTGCTGCACCACCTGGTTGGTGGCCATGGGGACGGTGCCCAGCCCCGCGATCAGGCGGGTATTCATCATAAAACCGATGCGCAGAAAGACGGATTCAAAGACGGAACCGCCGCCCACCTTGATCAGGCTGCCCACGGTCTCCTTATCAAAGCGGAGAAAACCGGTGCCGCGCGGGCACAGATAGCCCTTGCGAAAGAGCATGCTGACGGCCATGATGCAGGAGATGCCGGTGCCGATGGCCGTGGCCAGGGCAGCGCCTTTCACGCCCAGGGCCGGGAAGCCCAGATGTCCCTCGATCAGGCAGTAGTTGAGCGCCACGTTTACGACGTTGGAGGTCATGTTGACCTTGAGGGTGATCCTGGTCTCGCCTATGCCGCGCATGGCTGCGCAGATGCTCAAGGACCAGTTGTTCAGGATAAAGGCCGCGGCGATCACGCGGAAGTAGGTGGCCGCGAGTTCTCTGGTCTCGTCGTTTGCACCGGCCAGCGAGACCAGCCCGGTGGCGCAGGAGATCCCGATCAGGCTCATAAAGACGCCCAGGATCGTGACGATGGCCAGCGACTGCTTGACGCAGGAGACGGCGCTCTCCTGCCGCTTTTCCCCAAAGCGGCGCGCAATGATGGCCGTGGTCCCCACGCTCATGGCCTGGGTAAAGACCAGCATCAGCATGCGCGGCTGCCCGCAAAGGCCCACCGCCGCAATGGCAGCCGGCCCCAGCCGGCCCACCATCATGGTGTCAAACGCGTTCATCAGCGACATCAGCGCGCCCTCCAGCGACGCCGGCCAGGCGATCTTCAGGAGCGTTTTGTACTTCTCCTTCATGTCCGCGTTTTTCAGCTGCTCAATCCCCAACATGTTCCGCTCTGATCTCCCGCAAAAGCGCCGGCGGCGTACCGGGGCAGGTCTCTGCCCGCATCCGGTCTGCCGGCTCTGCAAAAAAGAAGGATGGCATCCGCGGCGTCATCCTTCCCGTGACAAACGTGTTCTGGCTTACTGTATCCATTATACGGACGGTGCCGGAATTGTCAAATGCCGGGCGTCTTTCAGCACTCGGTCTCCAGCCGGCTCCCGCCAGCCGTCTTGCTTACGCGGATGCGCTGGGGGATGCTCTCTTCCAGCCGGTCCACATGGGAGATGATGCCCACCAGCCGGCTGCCTTCCGCCAGCTGGTCCAGCACCTTGAGCGCGTTGTCCAGCGCCCCGCTGTCCAGGGTCCCGAAGCCCTCGTCTATGAACATGGTGTCCAGACCGATGCCGCCCGCGTGACTCTGCACCACGTCCGAGAGGCCCAACGCCAGCGACAGGGAGACCTGGAAGGACTCTCCGCCCGAGAGCGAGCCGACCGGCCGCTGCTTTCCGGTGACGAGATCCAGCACTTCTATCTCCAGCCCGGCGGCGGAATTGGCGCGCCCTACGCTGGTCGTATGCACCAGCTGGTACCGGCCGCCGCTCATGACGTCCAGCCTGCGGTCCGCCATCTCCAGCACCTCGCGGAAAAGCGCGCCCATCACGTACCGTTCAAAGCTCAGCTTCCCGCCGTCTCCGCTCGCGCCCACCGCCAGCTCCGCCAGCCGGTCCAGACGCTCCCACAGCGCATCGGTCTGCTTTAGCTCCGTCAGCGCGTCAGAGACCTGTTTCCGCACCTTTTCGTGGTTCTTGCGCCGCGCGGTCAAGTCGGTTTCCGCGCGTCCGGCCTGATCCAGCGCGTCCTGCGCCTCTTTCAGCCGGTTTTGCAGCGCTTCCATATCCGTGACCTGCAGATCCTCTGTCTGCCTGGTCAGATCTTCAAGCCGTTCCGCCGTGTTGCTGCACCTGTTCCGGTAATCGTTAAGATCGTTCTGCCACTGCTTCAGCCGTTTTTCGGGATCCGCCGTCCCCAGCATGCACAGGGCGGCGTCCAGTTCCGCACCGTCCGCAAAGCCGTTCTGCGCCAGTCCTGCCGCAAAGCTTTCTTTTGCATTGACCAGGGCCGCTTTCAGCGCCGGCAGGGCGTCCTCCTGCTCCTTATACTGTCCCTGCAGCCTGTTGTATTCGTCGCGAGCCGCCGCAAGCGCGTTCTGGTTGGCGTCAAACCGCTCATTCCACCGCGCGCATTCCCCCCGCAGCTGTTTGATACGCTCTTCGGCTTCACCTTTGGAAGCATAGGGCAGGGCGTTCTGCAGGGTCTGCACCTCCGCCTTCATGCCGGCGATCCGGTTGTCTTCCTGTGCCAGCATCTGCGTTTCCGCTTCCAGTTCCGTAGTCAGGCTCTCCACGGCTTCCCGTTCATCGCGGCATGCCGTTTCAAGCTGGTTTTTGTGTTCTGCGCGCTGCTTCGCCTCGTTCAGTGCATCCGCCGCCGCCTTCTCTTCTTTTTCAAGGCGCTCCGTTACCGCCTCCAGTACGCCGGGCGCCGACAGCCGCTCCCAGGCTGCACCGTCCGGCAGCAGCTTTTCCGCGTCTTTTTGCAGGCTCTTTTTCTGCTCCCCGATCCTGGCCCGCTCCGTACGGACGGCCTGCTCCAGGTCCTGGCGCGCCTTTTCCTCTTTATCATACGCGCGCTTTGCCGCATCCACTTCCGCCTGCGTCGGCGTATCTTCCGGGCGGTCCGCAAACCGGTGCTCTTCTCCGCTGTGAAAAGCCGAGCCGCACACCGGGCAGACTGCCTGCCCGTTTTCTGCAAGTTCCTGCTCCAGTTCCTGCGCCAAAAGCCCCGCCTGCCCGCCTATAAAGGCCTGATACAGCCGGTGATGATGCGCCTCCGCTTCCAGCGCCGCTTTCCCATATGCAGGCAGCTTTTCTTCGCTCTCCTTTACGGCCGCTTCCGCCCGCAAAATCGCTTTGGTCCTATCCGTTATACCGCCGTCTCCGCTCCATTCACGCAGCGCGTTTTCCGCACGGGCATGCAGTTCCTGCCGCCGTACCTGTTCCGCCTCCGCGTCCGCCAGGCCTTCCAGCTCCTGCTGATGCTCCCGCAGCTGCCTTTCCTGCTCGTCCTTTCGCGTCACCTTGCGGTCATACGCGTCTTTTTGTGTTTTTGCGTCCTGCTCCGCCTTATAAAGCGCCGCCTGCTTTGCGTCAAGCGTGTCATACTGCGGCAGGCTCTCCTGCAGCTTACCCGCTTCGGTCTCCCGCTGCTGCACCGCTTCCCGGTACTGCTCGTCCTCCTTTACGGAAGTCTGCGCCTGCTCCAGTTTTTCAAAAGAAGATTGGATTCCCAGCTGCAGGTCTTCCATGCGCCGGCCGGCGTCCGAAACGGCGGTTTGCGCCGCACTTAAGCTTTCCCGCAGCGGGCGCACCCGGTGCAGGGCTGCCTCGGCGCGCACGCATTCCCGCTCCGAGCGTGCCATCTCTTCCCGTTTGTCTTCCAGCGCCTTTTGGGCGTCCTTCAGCCGCTGCAGCTCCGCCAGTTTATCGTTGTCGCCGCGCGCGGCGCCGATCCTGGTATTGAGCGCCGCGACCTCCTGCTGCGCCTGTTGCTTCTGTATGCCAAGTTCCTGCTCCTGATCTCGCTCGTCCGCAATGAGGCGGTCCAGGTTTTCGATCAGCTGCGGATTTCCCGGCAGATACTTTAAAACGGTCTCCGGGTCGTCGGCCGGCGGTTCAAAGCCGCCCCGCATCACGCTTTTTACTGTGTCTTCCAGCTTATTGCGCTGATCTTCCAGAAGTTTTCGCGTATCTCCCAAAAGCTTCTGATAGCGCAGATAGGCGGAGCTGTCAAACAGCTTGCCCAGGATCTCGCTCTTTTTGGCCGAATCGGCGGTCAGAAACTCGCGGAATTCTCCCTGTGCGAGCATCACGATCTTGCGGAACTGATCTGCGTTCAGCCCCAGCAGCTCCTCGCAGCGTTTTGAAACGGCGGCGTGGCCGCTGACCGCGCTCCCGTCCGGAAGCCGCATCTCCGCGTTCAGCGAAGCTTCCCCATAGTCGCCTTCGGCAGCCCTTTTCCGGGGAAAGTGGATCGTGCGCCGCACGATATAGCGTCTTCCCTGCTGTTCAAAGACCAGCTCCACCGCGGTGTCCTCGGACTTTTCCACGTAGTCCGAGTGCATCATGGCGCTGTCGCGGCTGCTGCCGCTGGCCTTTCCGAACAGCGCAAAGACGATCGCGTCAAAGACCGTGGTCTTTCCCGCGCCGGTCTCGCCCACCACCAGGAACAGTCCGTTCTGAAAAACGGTAAAATCCACCGCGGTCTCCTGCGCAAACGACCCAAAAGCCTTCATGGAAAGACGGATCGGCTTCATCTCTGGTCCTCCTTTCGCACGTCATCCAGCAGTTTCTGCGGCAGTTTCGGGTCCACCGCCTTTCCGTCCGCGCCGGCGTCGCTGTTTCGCAGCAGTTCCGCCGCTCGGTGCATCAGCGCGATATCCTCCGGAGCCGGCGCCCCGCCCGCGCGTTCCGTATAAAAGTCCGCAAACAGTTCTTCCACGCTCTTCTGGCGCAGTTTGTGCAGTTCCGGTCCTGTGCTCTCGCCCGTAAACCGTTTGAATTCGCTGATACGCTCCATCAGGATACTGCCTTTTGCGCGGAACGTCTCTTCAAACAGGCTGCTGATCTCCGGCGTTATGGCCCGGTCGGTGAGCACGAGTTTTACGTAGGAGCCCGGTGCGGTCTCCCTGCTCTTTGCCAGCAGTTCCTCGTACGTTCCCCGCAGCTCCGCCATGGGATGCAGCGGCGGAATGGAAAGGGTCCGGATCTGCGGCTCTGTGCCCTTTTCCCCCAGTTCCACAAGCAGCGGCCCCTTGGGCGGCTGGCGGCATTCATCAAAATGGTAGCACAGCGGGGAGCCCGCGTAGCGCACCTGCGGCCGTCCCACGGCATAGGAGGCGTGGATGTGTCCCAGCGCCGCGTAGTCAAAGGCGTCAAAGGCGGTATAGTCCACCTGCCCGATGCCGCCGACCATGGACTCCGAACCGCCGCGCAGCCCCTCCAGGCCGTCCTTTGTCACGTTCTGATGCGCCACCAGGACGTTTCGCTGCGCGGGATCGAGCGGCTGTTCTTCCAGTATCCTGCGCACCGCCGTATCGTAATCCCGCACGGTCTCGTCTTCCAGCACGGCACAGACGGCGGCCGGAAAGACGTACGGCAGCAGCCACACCGTCACCGGGCCGAAGGCGTCCTGCAGCGTTACGTGCAGCAGTTCCCGCTGCAGGATCCCGGAAATGTATACCTTTTTCTGCGCCAGAAGCTCCTGAAAACAGGACAGGCGCTCTCCGGAATCGTGGTTGCCGGCGGCGGCAAATACCGGGATATTAAGCTGTGCGATCCCTGTGACCAGCCTGCTCCACAGCTGCATGGCCGCCCCGGAAGGCATGCCGCGGTCGTAGACGTCCCCGGCCACGACGACCGCATCGGGACGCTCCTGCTGCACCAGAAGCAGCAGTTTTTCCACCCAGTCCGTCTGGTCTCCGTTTTCCAGCAGGGAGACGCCGCAGAGCATCTTCCCCAGATGAAGATCCGCCAAATGCAGCAGTTTCATGGCTGTCAGTTCCTCGCTTTCTTAGTTATTCTTCGCCGTGCGCCCACACGTACAGCCCTTCGCCCGCCGCGAGCTGCCGCAGCGTCCTTTCCGCCTGCCCGGCGGCGCCGTACACGGTCATATGCAGGTCGCCGCTGCTTAGCGTAAACAGTACGCCTTCCGACGGCAGCAGGACCCACAGGTCCGCACAGGGCTTAATGCGGGCGCAGACGGCCTGCTCCAGCGCGTCCGGCTCCGGCATGTCGATCCAGGCTTCGCCGCCGTCCGTGCTGAGCGCCAACGGGTAATAGCAGTAGAGCTTTAACAGCAGCCGGCAAAAGCGCCGGTACTGCTCCTTTAGGCGCGGGCCGGCCAAAAACCACTGTTCCACCGTAAAAAAGCGGCCCCCGGCCTCTGCCGGCACCTGCCGCGGCAGAAAATCCGCCAGCAGACAGGGGCCGTCCATAAGCCGCAGGGCCAGGGCCGTATAAGAAGTCCTATCCATCTTTTTGTCCTTCCTTCACGGTACCTTACAGCACCAGCGTCAGGTTGTTGAGTCCCATGGAGTTGACGTAGGTCGCGTCCCGGACCATCTTCATGACCATCCGGATCCCGATGTGGGCCATAGGATCGTCCGAGCTGTGCAGGTCCATGTATTTCACAGGGTCAAAATTGACACAGTTGTCGCGTATGCGCAGGATGCGCTTTCCCTCCTTGAACAGCAGGCGGACGTCTATGGTATGGTCCCTGCCGTCCGCGGTAAAGCCGTGTTCGATGATGTTGTTGGCCATCTCCTCGATGCACAGCGCCATCAGCATGCTGTCGCGCCGGCTTTCCCCGTACGCCTGGCAAAAGGCCGCAGCCTGTTCCGAGGCCGAAATGACCTGGTCCGCGGAGGTGATGGAAAGCTCCAGGCAGGCCCCCTGCTCCGCGCCGAAGGAGTCCGGCAGCAGGGCAAAGTCCTCCGCGTCTATGCGCACCTTGCGGTTGGTCCGCCATACCACGATGCAGATGATGACCAGCGTGACGGTCTCGCCGCACACGTAGGAGAGCCACACGCCCGTGGTCCCCATAAACCGGCTCAGCACAAAGGCGAAGACGGCCGTAAACGTAAAGTTCTGCAGTACGGAGATCGTCTCGGTAAAGCGCGTGCGGTCCACGCCCTGGTAATAGTTTTTAAGCGCGCTGTTCAAAGCGCTCGGAAGCAGGGACAGGGAAAACAGCCGCACGCCCAGGACCGCCATCTGCGACGCGGTTGCGTCCTCCAGAAACAGCGCCACCAGCGCCGGCGCCGCGATCCACACGGCGGCGATCAGCACCACGTCCAGAAGGACGGCGTAAAAGCTCATGGTCCGGACCACCGCGTACAGCGCGCTGCGGTCCTCCTCGCTGTAAAAGACGGAGGATAAGAGCAGTGCCACCGAAGCCACGCCGCCGCCAAAGCAGTAGCAGATGTTCCCCACCGTGGAGATCACGGAATAGGCCGCCACCGCCGCGTTCTGCCCCACCGCCAGCAGGATCTTGTTCAGCACGAACACCAGCAGCACCAGGCTGATCTGGTTGATCACGGTGGGCACGCCGTAGCCGGTCAGTTCCCGGCAGATCTTTCCTTTGATGAGTTTTTTTTGGAAGCGGAACATGCAGTCTTTCCGGAAGAAATACAGCACGCCGGCCACAAAGGCAACGTAATAGCTTAAGCTGGAGGCGAGCCCCATGCCAAAGGTGCCGCCCTTGAATTTGAAAACGTTCAGTATATCAAACAGGACGTCGCCCACGGTCATCAACGCCACGGCCACCACCAGGCGGGTACGGTTGCCGGACAGCTGCATATAGGGCACCATGATCTGCGCCGCGATAAACGCAGGTGCGCCGATGATAAAGCCGGTGAGATAGTCGCGCGTAAGGCCGAACACCTCGTTGTCCGCGCCGGGCGTACCCGCGCCCAGCAGGGTACACAGCGGCGAAGCAAAGAGCAGCACCGCGGCCAGCCCGACGATCGACACCGCGGCCCCCAAAAAGACGGACGCGGAAAAGCAGGCGTTCGTCCCCTCCCGGTCGCCGTTGCCCACCGTTTTGCCGCACATCACCTGCACGCCGGCAGAAAGCATACTGCCAAAGGCGGCAAACACCAGCAGCACGGGACTGGCAAGCCCGTAGGCAGTCATCGCGTTCACGCCCAGAAAACGGCCGATCATGATGCTGTCGATCAGCATGCAGAGCGTCACGGTCATCGCGGACAGAATCTGCGTGACCAGCATCTGCCGAAAGAGTTTTCTGATCATCGTTACGCTTCTATCTGAAGAATATCCGAAAAGCCGGTCACTTCAAACACTTCCATGATGATATCGTTGATATGGATCACCTTCATGCCGCCCTGTCTGGACATGGTCTTGTGGGCCGACAGCAGCACGCGCAGGCCCGCCGAGGAGATATAGTCCAGCTTCGCAAAGTCCATCACCAGCTCGGTGACCCCCGCCAGGCTCTCCTTCAGTGCCTTCTCCAGTTCCGGCGCGGTCGCCGTATCCAGGCGGCCTTCCGGCGCCACCGTCAGTTCCGTTCCGTTTTGGTATTTCTCGATCGTCACTTTATATCCTCCTTTAGATCCTCTTGATGATCGTCAGTCTGTTTTCTCCGTCCGCGTATTCATAGGACACGTCGTCCATGGTTTTCTTCACCAGGAAGATGCCCATACCGCCGATCTCCCGCTCCTCCGCCGAAAGTTTGGTGTCCGGGTCCGGTTTTTGAAGCGGATCAAAGGCCTTTCCGCGGTCGACAAACGTGATCTGCGCCATGCGCGTCTCCGGCGAAAACCGGTAGCGCACCGTGGCCGTGCCGCTTCCCGGCGCGTAGGCGTAGCGGGCGATATTGCTGAACAGCTCGTCTATCGCCACGTCGATCTGCATCCGCGCCCGGGCGGGGCAGCCGTTCTCCTCCAGGTGCCCGTTGATAAACTCCGTCACCTTTTCGGTATTCTCCACCATCGCGGCAAGCGTGAGTTCTTTCATACCGTCCTCCTTCCTCTCCCCGGCCGTTCCCAGGTATTTTAAGCAGAGCATGGTGAGATCGTCAAACTGCTCCGCCTCTCCCACAAAGCGGTCCAC
>CACZPX010000286.1 GCA_902783095.1 uncultured Lachnospiraceae bacterium | reverse complement strand
TCCACGGCGCGTTTTCTGCCGCGCAGCTTGCCAAAGGAAACGATCTTTCCCTCTTCGTTGCCCTTTAACAGCGGCTTGATGTTCAGCACCGTGCCCAGAATGGCGTTCAGGTTGGAGAGTCTGCCCGTGCGGCGCAGGTGCATCAGGTCGTCCACGGTAAAGACGTTGCACATGCGATCCGCCAGACGGTTCAGGCTGCTAAACGCCTCGTCCAGTTCGATGCCGGCGTCCCGCATGTCGGCGGCCAGCACCGCCAGCAGGCCCTCGCCCAGCGAGGCGCCCCGGGTGTCCACGATCTCCACGCGGCGGTCCGGATACTGTTCTTTCAGTTCCTCCGCCGCCAGCCGCGCGGAATTGCAGCTGCCGCTGATGCCGGAGGACATGCTGACAAAGAGCACGTCGCTGCCCTTTTTAAGCTCCGGCTCAAAGCAGTCTATGAAGGTCTGCGGATTGATCTGCGAGGTGGTCACCACCGCGCCGTCCCGGATGGACTGGAAAAAGGCTTTGCCGTCGTAGGCTTCCGTGTCCAGGCAGGTGTATTCCTTCCCTTTTATCAGGTACGTAAACGGCAGAACGCCGATTTTTCGTTCGGCAAGCAGCGGGGACGGCAGGTTTGCGGAGGTGTCCGTGATAACAGTATACATAATAAAAAGCTGTACTCCTATAATACATCACATTATCTAATATCACATATTAGATTACACCGCCGGTCCAACACTGTCAAAGGACAGATCCCGCCGCTTTGTCTACAATAGATCGCAGGCGGACGACCGCGTTCCCGCATAGAGAAAGGGACGCCGATAAGCGCCCCTCTCGTCACCTTTCCGGTTTCTGTTTTATGATCTGCGGCATCAGAAGCTCCCGCACCGTCCGTGCACGTCGATCAAAAAGCGGTCCGCCGCGTCCTCTTCCGTGCCGAAGGCTGCCGCCAGATCCTGCGGGAACACCAGCAGCATGGGCCGCGGCAGCTTTGCGCGCAGCGCCTGCACGGCGTCTTCCAGCTTCTTTTCTTCTTCCTGCGGCAGTCCTTCCGTGAGATAGACCACCATCTTGCAGCCGCGGCCTGCCAGATCCTGCACCGTCTCCTTTGCGGTCACCGTCTCCAGGTTCTCTGCGGTCACGGCAAAGGCCGCGCCGTAGCAGAGTCCCATTTCGCCAAAGCGCGCCAGCTGTGCCTGCAGCCTGTCATAGGCGCCGACGCCGCGCACGGCGTCGGTCTGCGCCTTGTCGCCGGCAAAGACCAGCACCGGCATCAGGTTGCGGTAACGGTCAAACTGGCTCTCGTATTTCTCGTCCAGCGGGGTCCCGCCGGTCAGGACCGGGAACAGGACGTTCTGCTTCCTGGCCGCCATCTTCAGCACGTCCCGGCGCAGCAGCGGCTCGCCGCCCGTCAGCATGATGACGCTCACGCCCATGCGGTCCGCCCGGTCAAAAACTTCCAGCCAGGCCTCCGCGCCTAAGGGAGCGGTCTCCACCCGGTCGGCGCGCTTTGTCGTATTGTCCGCCTCACGCTCCGTAACGCAGGCTGCGAGAAACGGCGGCACCTGCACGCCTTTTACGGCTGCCGCGGCACGGCGCTTCTCCGCCGCCTTGGCCGCCGCGGCGAAGCGCATCATAAACACGCCGCCACGCGGGTCCGCCAGACCGCCGCGTATGGTCTCCGCCGCGATGCGCTCCAAGCCCTTTTTGATATACGTCTGGATCTCCTGCTGTCTGTCCATCCCGATCCTTCTCCTTTTGCTTTTACGGCGGGCTTACAGCCCGTTCAGATACCGGCAGGCTGCCAGCGCTGCCACCGCGCCGTCCGCGGCCGCGGTCGTCACCTGGCGCACGGCCTTGCTGCGGCAGTCCCCTGCCACGAATACGCCGGGCGTTTTGGTCAGGCACTGCTCGTCGGAATCAAAATAGCCAAAGCGGTTTAAGTCCGCCAGCTCCTTAAACGGTTCGTTTTCGGGGATCAGGCCGATGGCCACGAACAGGCCGTCGCAGGCCACCGTGTGGGCCGCCCCGCTCACGGTATCGACCGCGGTCACGCCGCACAGCGCGCCGTCCTTCGTCTCCAGCGCAGTCAGCTTCTGATTGGTGAAGCTGCGCACGTTGGGCCTGGCAAACAGGACCTCCTGCAGGCGCTTTTCGCCGGTAAACGCCGGCAGATCCTGCAGCATGATCACTTCTTTGCACTTTTCCGCCAGCAGGATGGCCTCCTGCAGCGCGGAGTTTCCGCCGCCCGCCACGCAGACGGTCTTGCCGGCGTAGAAATCGCCGTCGCAGACCGCGCAGAAGGAGATGCCCTCTCCCACCAGGTCTTCCTCGCCCGGAAGGCCCAGCATGCGGTGCTTTACGCCGGTCGCCAGGATCACGGCGCGCCCCTCAAAAGCGCTGCCCTCTTCGGTCTTTACCACCTTATGGTCACCGGCGTCTTCCACGGCGCACACGGTCTCAAATTCGATCTCCGCGCCCTGCTTTAAGATCTGGTCCAGCATGGCGTCCGCCAGCTCGTTGCCGCTGACCGACAGCGTGCCGGGATAGTTCTCCACCTTGGGCGAGTGGGTGATCTGTCCGCCAAACCCGCTCTTTTCTATGACCAGCGCCGACTTGCCGTTTCGCAGGGCGTACAGCGCGGCCGTCATGCCGGCGGGGCCGCCGCCGACGATGATGATATCGACCATGAGATTACTCCTTTTCGGTTGTTTTACGTTTTGCGGCAGTTGTCCGGTCCTGTACGGTGATGAAGAAGGACCCCCTCCGGTCCGCGCGCCGGCGCTTCTCCGGAAGAGATCCTTCGCTGCGCTCAGGATGACAAAACTGCGTTCAATATGACGATGCCGCGCTTATTTCCGCACGCTCATCAGCCAGCCCTTGATGTCCGATACGCCGCGGTATTTCTCAAAGGAATCTCCGTGCACCAGCACCAGGGTGGGCGCCTGCTTCACGCCGTATTTTTCCACCAGTTCCTTCTCCTCGTTGGCGTTCAGCGCGGTGTAGGCCACGCCGGCACGCTCCAGCAGGGCGCCGGCCGCCTTGCAGTTGGGGCAGGTGGGCGTCTTGAACAGGATGGCCTGCACGCCGTCCGCCACGACGGGCGCTTTCTCCTGCACGGCAGGTTCGGCAGCCTTCGGCGCCGCGGGCTCGATCACGCTCTGAGCGGTCGCGGCGGTCTCGGTGATGGTCATCGCTTCCGCGGTCACGGCCACGGGCTCGTCATCCTTAGGCGCCGGATTGGGGCCGGTATGCTTTAACACGGAGCGGCCGATGTTGTAGACCATGCGGTCCTTGTACTCCTGCACCTTGCCGTCGTTCCAGTTCTGCACCGGGCGGTAGTAGCCGGTGATGCGGCTGTAGACCTCCGTCTTGGCGCCGCAGATGGGGCAGGTGAACTGCTCGCCGGTCAGATAACCGTGGTCGCGGCAGATGGAGTAGGTAGGAGACATCGTATAATACGGCAGCTTGTAGTTTTCCGCGATCTTGCGCACCAGCGTGGCCGCCGCCTTCCAGTCGGGCAGCTTCTCGCCCAGGAAGGCGTGGAAGACGGTACCCGAGGTGTAGCG
>CACZPX010000285.1 GCA_902783095.1 uncultured Lachnospiraceae bacterium | reverse complement strand
CGATCCCTATGACGGCGCGGGTGCGCCTTACGGGGCCGGCACCTGCGACCTTGCCCGGGCGATGCGGCTTGCGGCGCGGGCGAAGGCCTGCGGCCTGCCCTGGCTTCTGGATCTGCATTATTCGGATTTCTGGGCGGATCCCGGCAAGCAGCGAATCCCCAAGGCCTGGCAGGGCCTGACGGAAGAGGAACTGTGCGGCGCGGTATACGCGTTTACGGCCGGGACGCTGCAGTCTTTAAAAGAGGCGGGGCTTGCGCCTGACGCGGTCGCGGTGGGAAACGAGATCACAAACGGTCTGCTGTGGCCGACAGGCAGGCGTCCGAATGACGCCGCCATGACCCGCCTGATAAACGCCGGTATCTGCGCGGTCCGGGAGACGGCGCCGCAGGCGGCGGTGATGCTGCACCTGGATCAGGGCGGGAACAACGCCATGTACCGCGGCTGGTTTGACAGCTACTTTGCAAACGGCGGCGCGGACTTTGACCAGATAGGTCTGAGCTATTATCCGTTCTGGCACGGCAGCCTGCAGCAACTCGCAGACAATATGCACGACCTCGCCGCCAGATATGGCAAGCCCATGATCGTGGCGGAGACGTCCATGGCCTTTACCTACGAATCCTACGCGCTTCATGGAGAGGACGGGGAGGCGGTGCGAAAGCCGCTGGCGGCAAACCGCAAGCTTGGGCAGAACGTCCCTTACCCCGGGACGCCGGAGGGGCAGAAGGCCTTTCTGGAAGATCTTGCCGCCGTGATCCGCGGCGTGCCGGACAGCCTGGGCCGCGGACTGATCTGGTGGGAGCCCGCCTGGGTACCGGTGCCCGGCTGCGGCTGGGCAAACGAACCCGCGCTGGCGTACATCAAAGAACAGGGCCCCGGGGGCAACGAGTGGGCCAACCAGTGCCTGTTCGATTACAACGGCAACGCGCTTCCGGCCCTGTATGCGCTGGAAGATCTGGCAAAAGACAAATAAAAGAAGAGGAGAGAGTGTTATGGACAGACTGTTTCATCTGAAAGAGAACAGGACGACGGTCCGGACGGAGATCATGGCGGGGCTTACCACCTTTATGACCATGGCCTACATCATCGCGCTGAATCCCAATCTGCTCACGGATTTCGGCAAACAGGGCGGTCAGCCGCTGTGGAACGGCGTGTTTCTGGCCACCTGTATCGCGTCCGCCATCGGAACGCTGTGCATGGGTTTTCTGGCCAACAAACCCTTTGTGATGGCGCCCGGCATGGGGCTTAATTCGTTCTTTGCCGTAGTGACCGCCAACTTTGCCGCCATGACCGGCTTTTCCTATCTGCAGTCTTTCCAGGCGGCGCTGGTGATCATTTTTACGGAGGGCATCGTGTTCGTGCTGCTCTCTGTGTTTAACGTTCGTGAGAAGATCGTTGAGGCCATCCCGTTGGGCGTGCGCCTTGGCATAGGCCCCGCCATCGGCCTGATGCTGATGAACATCGGCTTCGGTTCCAACGTGAGCATCTACTCGGAGACGGGCGGCCCGTTCTTTGCCATGCGGGACTTTTTCGGCTCGCTCACGGCGGCCTTTGCGAAAAAGAGCATGGGCAGCGGCTACGAGGTGATGGTCCTGAGTGTGGTCACCATGTTTGTGGGGCTGTTCATCATCGTCGCGCTGGAGCACAAAAAGGTGAAGGGCGCCGTGCTGTACGGCATGCTGGCGGCCTCCGCGGTCTACTGGGCGTGCGAGGCGATCTTCCTGCACGCCAATCCGTTTGAGGGCCTGCGTGGCGCGTCTTTTGTTCCGCCGTTTGCGGACATGGCGCAGACCACGCTGTTCAAGCTGGATTTTGCGGGCTTTGCCCAGATCGGCTGGTTTACGCTCATCACGCTGGTGATCACGTTCTGCATCATCGATATGTTTGACACCATCGGGACGCTGGTAGGGACCGCTTCCCGTGCGAACATGCTTCGTGAGGACGGCAGCATGCCCAAGATGAAGGAAGCCCTGCTGTCGGATGCCATAGGCACCCTGGCGGGTTCCGTCACCGGAACGTCCACGGTCACCACCTTTGTGGAGTCCGCCGCAGGCGTGGCGGCCGGCGGCAGAACGGGACTCACGGCGGTCACTGCCGCGGTCATGTTCCTGCTGTGCATGTTCATCGTGCCGGTTGCGGCGATCATTCCGGCAGCCGCTACCTCATCTGCCCTGATCTACGTGGGTATCCTGATGCTCGGCAACCTGAAGAAGATCGATTTCTCCGACCTGTCGCAGATGCTGCCGGTGTCCGTGATGCTGCTGGCCATGCCCATCTCTGGGTCGATCGGACACGGCATCGGCCTGGCGCTCATCAGCTTTACGGTGATCAAGCTCTGCACCGGCAAGGCGAAAGAGGTCTCGGTCCTTACCTACGTGCTGTCCGCGATCTTTATCGTGAAATTCTTCCTGCCGCTGT
>CACZPX010000284.1 GCA_902783095.1 uncultured Lachnospiraceae bacterium | reverse complement strand
GGCGGCCCATATCACCGGCGACCTGGTGAAGAACGCGATGCCGCACACGATCCCGGTGATCGTGATGCTGGCCGTGACCAAGTACTACTCCATGCAGGAGGACGTGCCGGAGGCGGTGCGCCCGCTTCTGGAGACCATGGTGCGGACGCTGGTGCAGAAGAACATCGTGTTCACCCACTACAAGCGTCTGGCGGCCTGGCTGGACGTGCCGCAGGAGATCTGCGACAAGACTGTCGTCACGTACAGCGGCGAGGAGGGGATGACCGTCGTGTTGCTGATCTACCGCAAAGGCCCCGGCAACGACCCCGTGTACCTGGAGATGAACCACGCCTACGGCGGGATCTACACGCGGCCGGTGCTGCTCTTTAACGACGACCATCCGCGGTATGAGATCCGCGTGGAAAAGGGCGACTATTCCCGTGTGGCCGAGGTGGGCGAGCTGTATCCGGACATCACCCGGACCAACGACAGGCTCAAGTTCTCCCGCCTGGACAGGCTGCTGGAGCTTTACGACCTGTCCGAGGATTCCGCCTGGCAGGAGGAACTGCGCGCTTACGGCCGCAACGACGCGCTGGTAGACGCGCTGTTTAAAACGATCGACTGATGAGAAGGGAGGGATGACCCGTGGGAGGCCTGGTGCTTGGCATCGATCTGAATGATGACTACAGCCAGATCAGCTGTTACAACGAGCAGATCTCGGACGCGGAAGCCGTCGCCATCAATGACGACGAGGTCTTTGTGCGTGTCCCGACCGTCATCTGCAAAAAGAAAAACTGCAGCGAGTGGCTGGTGGGCGAAGAAGCCTACCGGGTCGCGCTGTTCGGCGACGGGACCCTGGTGGACCGCCTGATCAAGCAGCAGAACAAGCGCGGACAGGCGACCATCGAGGGCATCACCTACACGGCGGACACCCTGCTGTCTCTCTATATCGCAAAGCTCATCGAACACAGCCTGAAAAAATACGACAGCGACTGCATCGACAACCTGGTCTTTACGTTGGACGAGCCGAACGCGTCCATCAACGACGTGATCGTGCGCGCAGCCGAGGACTGCGGCGTTGCCAGAGAGAACGTGCACATCCTCACGCATACGGAGGCCTTCGTCTACTACGTGCTGAGTCAGGAGAGCGACATCTGGTCCAACCAGACCTGCCTGTTCGACCTGCGCGAAGACGGTCTGTTCTACTATGAGATGAAGATCATCCGCGGCAGGCGGCCGCAGGTGGTGGAGGCCTGGCACGAGAAGCTGCAGGAGAGCTTCTCGCTGGATATTCTGGGAAACGAGTCCGGCGAACGCCTGGGCGATACGATCCTGGCGGCCTGCGCGGAGCGGCTGCTGGCCAAAAAGATCGTCTCTTCCGTGTTTTTGACCGGCAAAGGCTTTGCCCGCACCGACTGGGCGCCCGCGTTTCTGAAGCTCATCTGCAACAAGCGCAGGGCCTTCCAGGTGCCGCAGATCTTCGCGCACGGCGCGGTGTACGCGGCGCTGGACAACACCAGGGAAAAGAGCGCCTACCCGTTCTTGATCTCCTGCGAGGGCAGGATCCGTTCCACCGTCAGCCTCTACGCCGTGTACGGCGGCAGGCGCGAGCAGGTGATCCTGGCGCAGGCGGGCGTCAACTGGTACGAGGCGCGCAGCAGCGTGGAGTTTATTCTGGACGACGTGCGGCAGCTGGAACTGAACGTTACGCCCGTGGGCGGCGTGCGCATGGAAAAGATCACCATCTCGCTGGACGATCTGCCCGCCAGACCCAACAAGACGACCGTGATCGAGCTGATCCTTTCCTTTACGGCGGACAACACCATGACGGTGCGCATCGTGGACAAGGGCTTTGGGGAACTGTTCCCGGCCTCCGGCAAAGTGATCAAGATGGATTACAAGATCCCGTAAGAGGTGGAGCATGGGCAATCTGATACTCACAAAATCGCATAAGGCCGGCAGCCCCTATTTTGCGGAAAAGCTGGGGATCAACATCTATACCGGCGAGGAACTGAGCTACTTTATCTACAACTACTATATGCTCCTGGACGATGATTTTCTGGAAGACCGTCTCTTTAACTTTATCGAGCGGGAACTGGAGATGAGCGACCTGTCGGCGAAGCTGCGCAAGTGGCGCGGCCGCGTCTCCTATGAAGAGCTGCTGCTGGTGATCCTGCAGGATATCCACTATTACGGCAGCAAGGAGCTGACCGACTTTTACGCCAGGCTGGAGAGCATGTCCCGCGAGGGGACCGAGTACGTGATCAAGGAGAAGGCCGACTACCTGGTGAACATGGGGCACTCCTACGAGGGGCTGCGTCTGTACGACAGGCTTCAGGCCGGCAAGAGCGAAAAGAACATGCCCGCGCACTTTGCGGCCGCCATCCATTACAACAAGGCCGTGGCGCTGGCCAGGATCTACGCCAACCGCGGCGCCATGCGGGAATTTTCCCGCGCCTACGCGCTGGAAAAAGACGAGAAAAGCCTAAAGAGCATGGTGTTCCTCACCTGCCTGGAGCCCGGGCTCGCACTGCCGGAGGACATCGAAGACGACGTGACGGAAGAGCAGCGGGCAGCCTGGCAGCTGGAATACGAGGATATCAAAAACCGCGCCCTGTTCCAGGGAAAGGCCCTGGAGGCCGACAGCGCCATGGAACTGGACGATATCAAACGGCCGCAGCGGATGGAACAGCTGCTGGAGGCCTGGAAAGCGGAATACGTAAGATGTCAGGGGTAGGCGTTGCCTATCCCCTGTTTTAAAAGAGGAGATACCATGCGCGTAGGGATCGGACAGGATTCACACCGGTTTACGGAAGATAATACGGACGGCTGTCTGCTGGCGGGCGTACGCTTTGCGGGCGTTCCCGCGCTTTCGGCTAACAGCGACGGCGACGTGGTCTATCACGCGCTCACGAACGCCATATCCGGCGTTACGGCCAAAAACGTGCTGGGTGCGCGGGCGGACGCGCTGTGCCGGGCCGGCGTGACGGACAGCGCCGCCTACGTGCGGGAGGCCTTAAGCGACCTTGCCGCCATGGGGTACCGGCTGGTGAACCTGTCGTTTTCCATTGAGTGCGCCAGACCGAAGATCACGCCCGGGATCCCGGACATGCGCCGCAACCTGGCGGCGCTTGCCGGCGTGCCGCAGGACGCGGTGGGGATCACCGCGACCACGGGCGAGGGCCTGACGGACTTTGGCCGCGGCCTGGGCATCCAGGTGTTCTGTATCGTTTCCGCGGAGCCCTGCCGATGAAAGCCAGAGCCTGTGCAAAGATCAATCCGTCCCTGCTGATCACCGGGAGACGCCCGGACGGCTATCACGACCTGAAACTCATCTTTCTGCCGGTGGACCTGGCGGACGAACTGACGGCAGAGCCGAACGGCGACGGCGTGCTGCGGCTCACCTGCAGCGAACCGGATATACCCATAGAAGACAATCTGATCACAAAGGCCTGGCGGCTGATCCGGCAGGATCACCCCACCGTGGGCGGTCTTGACGTGTTTTTGAAAAAGAACATTCCCTCCGGCGCCGGGCTGGGCGGCGGCAGTGCGGACGCGGCTGCGTTTTTAAAGATGATAAACGCCCTGTACGACCTGCGGCTAACGTCCGAACAGCTTGCGGCCTACGGCCTTAAGCTGGGGGCCGACGTGCCGGCGCTGCTTTTGGGGCAGGCAAGCGTCGGGACCGGGATAGGGGAGCGGCTTTTGCCCGTTCCCAATGCGCTGCACGCGCCGGTGCTCATCGTAAAACCGCCGTTTTCCTGCTCCACCAAAGAGATGTACGCGCGCTTTGATACCGCGGAGGGCCTGACGCAGCCGGATGAGACGGACACCATGACGGCCGCCCTGGCGGCGGGAGACCTGTGTGGGGTGAGCAGAAGGCTTTTTAACGTATTTGAACAGCTGCTGGATCCCGCACAGCGAGCCGCGGTCGAAGGAATCAAGCGGGAACTCACCGCAAACGGGGCCGCAGGCGCGCTGCTTTCCGGCTCCGGGTCCTGTGTGTTCGGGCTGTTTCCGGACAGGAACACGCGTGACGCGGCCGCGGCGGCCCTTGCCCGCAGCCGGAGGGTATATCCGGCTGCGATCCTGTAGGGGCGTAGTGTATAAAGAGAGCCGAGCTCTATAAATGTTACTAAAATATTAACTAAATATTACATTTTTTGTTGACATGACCGTCCACTACGTG
>CACZPX010000283.1 GCA_902783095.1 uncultured Lachnospiraceae bacterium | reverse complement strand
GTAGTCCATGGCGCGCACCAGCTCCTCCGTCACCAGGTTGATCACAAACGCGCCGGTGCGGTCGATGATCCCGTAGGAAAACCGCTCCGGCCGCACAGAGATCGAGACCATGGGCGGATCGGAGCAGACCGTCCCCGCCCAGGCCACCGTCAGAATATTGGCGTCCTGCTCCGCACCGCCGCAGCTGACCATCACCGCCGGCAGCGGGTAGAGCATGTTGCCGGGTTTAAAATCCACTTTTTCCTGCATGTATCATCCTCTCGTGTCCAGCCGCCGCCGCTGTGCGGGCACAGCCGCGCCCGCCGGGCCTGCGTCAAAAACCGGGCGGGTCGCCCCGCCCGTTTCCGCCTGTGCGCCGCGGTCAGTCGCCCAGGTCCTTTTCATATCTGGAATGTTTTGCCAGCCAGTTGCCGTTTAAATCGATCAGGCCCACGGAAAAGCCCTTCACCACCGGGATGGCGTTTTCATCTCCCTGTCCCACGGCCTCCGCGCCTTCAAAGATCAGCTCGCCCTCTATATTGTACAGATTTTTATGCTGTGCCGTCGCCTCCGTCCCGAACGGCACCGCGCAGACGCCGGGCGCCACCACTTCCACGCTCTCGTAACCGTCCGGGATGATCTGCTGCATCTGTTCGTTGAACACCTTCATCCCAAAGCCGTAATAGCCGGTGGACGCGTCATATTCGGACGTGCCCGCGTAGATGATGCCGCTGTAGACGCTGAGGTAGGAAAAATTGGGAATGGATACCGCCTCCAGCACCAGGCCGTCCGCGTTGAGCATAAACAGTTCGTCTTCGCTTTGTGCGGCGTAGTACTCCGCCTTTGCGGTCCCCTCTATGCGGATCGGATAGAGGGCCGTGTAAGGCCCGGCCACCAGTTCGCCGTCCCAGTCGTACATCCAGACCTGCTCGCTGTCGGACCCGCACAGGATCCGGTCCTCCGTCATGTCCTTGACGGGCTTGTCAAAAATGCCCAGCACCTCCCATTCGTCCAGCGCAAAGATATAGGTTCCCATATCCGTGCCGCCCTTGGCCAGGTACCAGCCCTTTTCCCCGCAGTCGAACATGCGGTAAGACTCGGTCTCGGCCGCGTAGTCGATGTATTCAAAATTGGTGTCCATCAGGACCTGCGCCGTACCGCCGTCCACGTTGTCCGGAGAGTTCGCGATCACATAGCGGTCCCCGTAGACGTATGGCCAGGCATAGGGCCCGGTCTCCATGGGGAAGCCCTGCAGGGCAAAGCCCGCCGCGTCCACCACGCCCAGCACGGTCCCCGTGCGGTCCATGGCGATGGCGCTGCCGATATTCAGATGCTCCAGAATGTACACGTCCTCCTGCATCACCTTCTTCTGGTAAGGATTGTACAGATCGGACCCGTACGGCTCCCCTTCGCCCTCCCAGAACAGGGCGGACACGGAATCCTGCCGCAGCACGCAGTCGCCGCAGGCATAGGAATAGACGTATTTGGCGCGCTCCTCCACCACCTTGCCGGTCTCGTCGTACAGCGTTCCGTAGACCTCGTAATCGTCGTTGTCCTCGCCGTCGCCGGTCTTTACGTATTCCACCTTCTGATAAAAGTGCGTCTCGCCGGTCAGAATGTCCTCCAGCGGCAGCGGAAGCTTGTCCGTGTCCAGCAGGTGCCCCTCGGCGTCCATCACAAAGGGATCTTCATCCTCAAAATCATAATAGCTGCTGCTGACCGTATAGGTCTTGCCGGTGTAGAAATCCGGCGTGACAAAGGCCTCCTGGGTAGACTGCTGTTCCGGCGCCTTTGTGGTCTCGGGTGCTTGGGTGGTTTCCGGCGCCGCGGTGGTCTCAGGCGCCGCGGTTGTCTCGGGCGCCTGCGTCTGCGGCTCGCCGGAGTTTTCCGCGGTGGTCGTCTGTTCCGGCGCGGTCCCCGGCGCGGGCGTGGTCTCCGGAGCCTGCGGCTGCGTATCGGTCGGAATTTTGGTCGGCGTCTGCGCGGTGCTCTCCTGCGCGGAGGGCTTCTGCGGCAGCGTCTGCCCGGTGCCGGTCGTGCGCGGCACCTGCGGCGTATTTTGCGGCGCGCAGGCAGAAAGCGCCAGAGCGGCAGCCAGGATCATCATCCATATCGTCTTTTTCACGGCACGTCCCCCTTTATGCGGTCTGAGCCCGCAACAGATCGTTCCGGGCTCAGATGATACCAGTTTTGTTGTTACAGTGTCAGCGAGATCTCGTGGTCGCCGTCCTCGATCTTGTAATCGTCGTCGGAGATCAGTCCGTCGCTCTTGGCCGCCATCGTCATGGCCTCCATCTCCACCGACAGATCCAGCTTGTCGTCGTCATAGAGGTTCTCGTACTGCTTCTCCATGGCCTTCTTGATATCCGCCAGGTACTTTTCCACCATCTTCTCGGACTTCTCCGCCGGCACGCCGCTCTGCTCGATGCGCTGGTATTTCACCAGGATCTCGCCCAGCGTGGGCAGGTAGTAGTTCAGGAACTGGCGCACCTGCGGGATCTTCTCCGGCTTTTCGCGCAGCGTCTTTAAGATCTTCTCGTTCACGTCGCAGATCCCGTTGCTCATCTGATGGATCTCCGGATCCTTGATCTTCACGATGATCTTGCGCAGCTCCAGCAGGTTGGTGCGGCCTTTGCTCAGGATATTTTCCTGTTCCACCGTAAGCGGCGGCGCCTTGGGCGCATCGTCTGCGGGCGGCGTCTGCGGCGGTGCAGCGGCCGGCTTTTTCTTCATGGCCGCGCTCTTGTTGTCGCTCATCTCCACCGGCTCTTTGTTCTTGCCGGATCCTTTTAAGGCAAAAACGATCACGGCGATCACGATCAGGATCAGCAGGACCACGCCCAGCACCAGGACCCAGACCATGCCTTTTAAGATCGCGGGGATCGCCTTAATGACGGCGCTCGCGATCAGCAGGACCACGATCACACCGATAAAGGCCCCCAGGCCAGTTGATTTTCTGTTCATGCCGTTCTCCCGTCTGTCAGCGGCGGATATCCAGCAGCTTCTGCTTTAAGGTCGCCTCGATCTGGCCGAGCTCCGCCTCCGCCTCACGGCGTTTCGCCCTGCCTTCGTCCTGAATGCGTACGACCTCGTCCAGCGCGGTGATCAGCTGCTCGTTGCTGTAACGCACGGTCTCGATGTCCACTACGCTGCGCTCGCTCTCCTTGGCGATCTCGATGGTGCCGGTCTTCAGCTTTTCGGCGTTCTTCTTGATCAGCTCGTTGGTGAGCTCGTTGACCTCGTGCTGCGCCTCCATGGCCTGCTGCGAATGCGCCAGACCCAGCGCCAGCACCATCTGGTTCTTCCACAGCGGGATGGTGTTGTTGATGGTGGACTGGATCTTTTCTACCATCAGCGTGTCGGAATTCTGCACCAGGCGGATCTGCGGCGCCATCTGGATGCTGATGGTGCGGGTGATCTCCAGGTCGTGCAGCTTCTTTTCAAAGCGGTCGCACAGCGCGGCGTAGTCGTTGGCCGCCTGCGCGTCCTCCGCCAGGCCGGTGGTCTTCGCCTTGTTTTCCAGCTCCACCAGGGTGGTGGCGCGCTCCTGCGCCAGCTTCTTCTTGCCGGCGATGATGTACATGGTGAGCTCCTTAAAGTAGACCAGGTTGCTCTCGTACATCTTGTCCAGCATGACGATGTCCTTCTGCAGCGTGTTCTGATGGTTCTCCAGCGCGCCGGTGATCTTGTTGACGTTGTTCTCGGCCGTGTCGTATTTCGCTTTCAGCTTGGTCAGGCTGTTGGCCTTCTTTTTGAAGAAGCCCAGAAAACCGCCGCTCTCCTCTTCCACGACAAAGCCCTTGAGCTCGGTCACCAGATCGGTGATCATGCCGCCCACTTCGCCCAGATCCTTGGTCTTTACGCCTTCCAGCGCGGAGTCGGAGAAGTTGGCGATCTTTTTCTGCGCGGACGCGCCGTACTGCAGCACGATGTTGGAATCCTGGATGTCGATCTTCTCGGCAAAGTCATCCACGATCTTCTGCTCTTCCGGCGTAAGATTCACGTCCGCCATGTAGGGGGCGTCCACCTTCTGGGGCTTTTCCTCCGCCGCGGGGTCCAGCGTCAGCGTCGCGGCCGCCATGGACGGCGCCTGCTGCACCATGGCTGCGGTCTGCGCCGCCGCCTGCTGCGTCATCTGCACGGCGGACTGGGCCGCCGCTGCCTGCGTTCCGAGCCCGTCCAGATCCGGCGCGGACGGGGGCAGTTCCAGTTCTATGCTTGCAACATCTTTCATCTCAGACATCTCGGTCCCTCCTGTAGATATGTTCAGATACAAAATGCTCTTTTGTTTGCTAAAATTATAATGTTTTCCTCTTTTCTTTGTCAAGCAAAGGTGCGGGGATTTGCATCGTTTTACGGCGCTTTCCCACGGAAATAACCCGCGCTATTTCCGCTGCCGCGGCGCTTACACCACCGGCCCGTCGTTGGGCTCCGCACCGTCGTAGTAGTGGAACAGGTCACGCGGCAGGTAGATGCCGCGGTCCGTCACCACGCCCTTTACGAGCTCCGGCGGCGTGATATCAAAGGCGGGGTAGTAACCCTTTACGCCCTGCACCGCCGTGCGCACGCCGCGCGCGTACAGCACCTCCTCCGGATCGCGCAGTTCAATATGCACGCTGTCGATGCCTGGGTGATTGAAATCCGGGGCGCCCGTCACGTAGTAGGGCACACCCAGCCGGTCCGCGCAGATGGCGATCTGGAAGGTCCCCACCTTGTTCACCACGTGGCCGTCCATGCAGATCACGTCCGCGGCGGAAGTAAATACGTCCACTTTCTCCCGCTGCATCACAAAGGCGGGCATGTTGTCGGTGATCACCGTGGTGTCAAAACCCATCTCGTGGCACACCGTGGCCGTGAGCCTGGCCCCCTGGAAAAACGGCCGCGTCTCCGGGCAGAACAGGCGGATGGTCCGGCCGCGCCGCCTGCACTCCTTCAACATCTGCCCCACGATGGTCTCCGCGAAGCACTGCGTCATGACGGTGCCGTTGTCCGGGAAGGTGTCCACCAAAAGGGCCGCGATCTTGGCGATCTTGTCGTAGCGCTCGTTGTTGATGCGGACCGTATAGTCCACGATGGCCTGCGGTACGTCCGAACCGGCTGCGAGCGCCGCGTCCGCCGCCTTTAAGGCGCCGGCAGTGATCTGCTCCATGCGCTTTGCCGTGGTGGGCCGCGCATGCGCGATCACGTCCGCCGCGTGCTCCAGGAAGGCGCGCTGCTCCGCCTCCGTTTTGCCGCGGCACTCCCACGCCGCCAGCGCCATGCCCATGGCCGCTGCGGTATAGGGACCCGCGCTCTGCGTGACCATATCCTTAATGGCCTGCGCCACCTCGCCGTAGGTACGGCAGATCTCAAAGCGCACCTCGGTCGGGTACACGCGCCGGTCCAAAATGCGGACCTGCCCGTTTTCGTACCAGGCTATGTTTTCATACTGAAGCATAAAGGCCAGGCCTTCGTCTGATCGATGCATCGTTTTCTCCTTTGTATTGGGGGATCCCCGGTGTTTTGCACGCCGGCAGCCGGCGCCGCGCGTCAGCGGTCGCACCGCACAAAATGCCCGGGCGCATGCTCCGTAAGCGCACAGCCGTGTTCCCGGCAGGCGGGCACGGCGCGCCGGCACTTGTTGTAATAGCGGCAGCCGCTCTCCGGCACCGCTTCCTGTCTGTCCAGGGGCGC
>CACZPX010000282.1 GCA_902783095.1 uncultured Lachnospiraceae bacterium | reverse complement strand
CCGGGACGGCCGAGGCGCACGCCGGGCAAGAGACCGCGGGGACCGTCGCGGCGGAGGAGACCGCGAATGCCGCGGAAGCGGAGCCGGGGCAAACCACGGAAACGGAGCCCCAGAGCACCACAGCGGAGGAGACCACGCGCGCAGCGGCGGATGAAAAAGAGAGCACCGCGGCGGAGGAGACCACGCGCGCGGCGGCAGAGGAAAAAGAGAGCACCGCGGTGGAAGAGACCACGCGTGCGGCGGCGGAAGAAAAAGAGAGCACCGCTGCGGAAGAGACCACACGCGCGGCGGCAGAGGAAAAAGAGAGCACCGGGGCAAAAGAAACGGGGGAGGATCCCGCAAAAGAAACGGAAACCACAACGGCCAAAGAGCCCGGCGAGACGACGTCTGCGCCAGAGACAACGGAACCGGCCGCGGAGCCCACGCAGGGAGAGTCCGACATACTTCCGGAAACCACGTCCGCGGTGTCCTTCCGGCTCGACGCCGCCAACGTCTACGAGGGGATGTCTTCCTCCTATGCAAGGGGCTACGTGCCCACGACGTCGGGCGGCAAGGCGGTCGTCGTTCTGCCGCTTGTCACGGACGGCGCGCTTCGCAGCGATAAGCTGACGGCCAAAGTGGATCTGGGGACCACGTCCAATTCCCCGTTCGTCTATAAAAACTATCAGAAGGATTTTGCCCTGTCGGCGCAGAAGATCAACGGGAAGGACAGGACGGCCAAAATCTATTACGTCCGCTTTGATCTGACCCTGTCGCCGGAGCGCTATATGGGCGTCTATCCGGTCGTGATCTATGTAGAAGCGACGGATGCGTCCGGCGGACTGATCTCGCAGAGTTTTACGGTATACGTGACCATAAGCGACGGCAAAGACCCCAATCCCAAAGAGGAGGCGCCGGCGGTCGAGACGCCGACCTCTTCCCCGGTCGTGCTCATGACGTCCTGCGCCATAACGCCCGATCCGGTCACGGCGGGCGAAGCCTTCACCGCTGTGATCGTACTGAAAAATACCAGCACGATCAAATCTGTGCAGAACATGGTCGTAAAGATCAGCGCGCCGGACAGTCATTTTGAACTGCTGGATGACGCGGCGGCGGTCTTTTTGGGAAAGCTTGGGAAAGAGGAGACGGCGGAAGTCCGTTTCCGATACCGCGTTGACCGCGGTACGCCGGAGGGCATGTACGGTTTTACGCTGGACATGCAGTACGACGATCCGAAGGCCATAGCCTGCTCCTCGTCGGGCAGCTTTTCCGTCAGCGTCGTTCAGCCGTTAGATGTGGAGCTGACCGTTCCGAAAGTGGCGGCAAAGGTCACGTCCGGGGATACCATCCCGCTGGAGTTTCAGGTGCTGAACCTTGGCCGCAGCGGAGTGTTCAACGTTCGCTGTGACGTGACGGGTGCGGGGTTGAAGGCGCTTAAGACCGCTTACGTAGGAGACATGGAAGGCGGGACCGAAGGGACGGCGGGCATGAACCTCTTTATCGGAACGCTGGACATGGACGAAGGCCATTCCGACAAGGAAAAATACGGCACGACGACCGGGATCATAACGCTCACCTATGAAAACGCGGGCGGGGAAGTGTTCACAAAGGAATATTCGTTTGATACGGAGATCGTACAGCCGGTCGTTGTGGAACCCCGCGCGGAGGAACCCCAGGAGACGGCCGGACAGTGGTGGATCACGGTTGCGGTTTTGGGAGGAGTCGCCCTTTTGGCGGCGGTAGGAGCAGGGGCCTTTATCCTGGGGAAGCGGAGATGACGGGACGCAGGCTTCGCACCTGGAAACGCATCGCGTTTCCGGCCGTGCTCTTTTTTGCGGCGGCTGTCTTTCTTGCGGGAAGGGCGCTGGCCGTCCGTGTTTCCCTGCAGCAGGAGAAAAACGCCCCCTGCTTGCTGACCGCGTCCGTGGATGATCCGTCGGTTATTGCCGCAATCGCGGGGCTTCCCGGGGTGTCCGCCTGCTCCGAGGTCCAGACGGTAGACGCCACCATACGGGCGGGCGTCTGGACGGGGGAGTTCTCGGTCTGCGGGGTAAATGCCGATATGATAAACGGCCGTCTCATAACCGGATCGCTGTTTCCCGAAAAGACGGCCATGCCCTATCTGGTGCTCAACGAAGCGGCTCTTTGCGCCTTTTCCAGGACCGACGCGCCGTCCGAAGCGGTTCCTGCGGCTGCGGATCTTGCCGGTATGACGGTATTGCTTGACGATACTTACGCAAAGATCAGCGGGATCGTCTCTGACGGTCTGACCGCTCCCTGCGTTTATATGAGCCTGGACGCGGCGCGGACGTTTCTGGTCTCGCATGGGACGCAGCCTGCCGCCGATACCGTGCGGATCAGGCTGTACGCCGCCGGCTCTGCCGGGACGGTCACCCAGGCCCTTGACAGCCTGGGATGTTTGGTGACGGACACGGACGCAGACACCGCGTCCTGGGGACCGGAAGAGACCAGGATCCGCCTCATGCTGCTTGCGGCCGGTATCGCTGCGGCCGCTGCGGCCGCCACTCTGCACGCAGCCATCCGTCTGGAGGGCTATCGCTTTGGCGAAAAATATTCGGCAAAAGAGAATCTTCTTAGAATTCTTATCATCGCAGTCTGCAGCCTGACGGCCGGAGGCCTTGCGCTGCTGCTGCGCATCGCGTGGGAACAGTAAAACCCGCGCGGGAAGACGTCACGTCAGTACACCAGCAGGATATACACAAAGATCGCGCAGATCGCCAGCACCAGCATGAACAGGGCGAAGGACACCGAATCGAACAGGTCGTGCGTGGCGGTGCGCAGGGTGTGCAGGATGCGGTAGAACAGGCGGGCGTGCCGGTGATCGCCGTCCTCCTCCTTATGCCGCAGGATCATCAGCCGGTCCACCTGCCCGCCCATGCGGTAGGCCAGCGTGCTCTCGGCGCCGCCGCTTGCGGCGGGCCTGCGGTCCCGCAAAAAGGTTTTGCGGACGAGCAGCACCAGCGCGTCCACCAGATCGGAGAGCACGTGCGTCACCGCCATGGCGGCGCGGCAGACGGCCTTCGCTGCCGGCGCGGAGATACGGTTTTCCGCAAATACGGCGCTGACCGCGCCGAACAGGCCGGGCAGCCACTTTAAGAGCAGCGGCCGGTACAGCAGATCTTCCAGGTCCAGCCACTTGGGCCAGCGGTCCAGGTAGCGGCCGTCACGCATCATAAACGGTCTGACGATCAGCAGGTAAATAATAATGCCGATGCCGATGGAGATCAGGCCGCCTTTTAAGTTGCCCCAGGCGTAGTAATGAACGGCGTGTTCCAGCGTGCCGGCCTGCAGAAAATCGGTGCCGATATCCGCGATGCGGTCCATGGTAAGCGG
>CACZPX010000281.1 GCA_902783095.1 uncultured Lachnospiraceae bacterium | reverse complement strand
GAGGGCAAGGACGTGCTGATCGTGGAGGACATCATCGACTCCGGCAATACGCTGGCCTATCTGCTGTCCGCCATGCCGGCGCGCAAACCCGCCAGCTTAAAGCTCTGCACGCTGCTGGACAAGCCGTCCCGCCGCGTACAGAAAGACGTGAAGGTGGACTACACCTGCTTTGAGATCGAAGACTATTTCGTGGTAGGCTACGGCCTGGACTACGATCAGAAATACAGAAACCTGCCGTACGTCGGCGTTGTGGAACTGGACTGACAGGAGAGTATCAATGGTTCCGAACAGAATGCCGGTCGCTTTCCGGGTGATCATCTTTGCGCTGATGATCCTGATGGCGTACCTGATCTTCAGCAATTTCTTCGGCAGCGGCCAAGGCGTGGAGGAGACCAACAGCCTGGCCTTTTACGCCGCCGTAAAGGAAAAGACCGTCACCAACGTGGTGATCCACCAGTCGGACGCCACGCCCACCGGCTACGTGGAGTATTCCCTGCCGGACGGCAAGCGCTGCCGCTTCAACGCGACGGACATCGCACAGGTGGAGCGCAGCCTCATCGAGAACGGGATCACGGGCTATTCCGTGGGGTCGGTGGAGACCACCACGGACTACAGCTATATCATCATGATGGTGCTGTTCAGCGTGGTGATGGTGGTCCTGATGGTGAACGTCATGCGCGGAAGCCAGGGCGGTGCCAACGCCAAGATGATGAACTTCGGCAAGAGCCGCGCCACCATGGTAAAGAGCAGCAGCACCACCTTTGCGAACGTGGCCGGCCTGAAAGAGGAAAAAGAGGACTTTGAAGAAGTCGTGGACTTCTTAAAGAACCCGGCCAAATACGCCAGCCTGGGCGCGCGCATCCCCAAGGGCATTCTGCTGGTGGGCCCGCCCGGTACCGGCAAGACCCTGCTTGCCAAGGCCATAGCCGGAGAGGCACACGTGCCCTTCTTTTCCATCTCCGGTTCCGATTTTGTGGAGATGTTCGTTGGCGTGGGCGCCTCGCGCGTGCGCGACCTGTTTGAGGACGCCAAAAAGAACAAGCCCTGCATCGTGTTCATCGACGAGATCGACGCCGTGGCCAGACGCCGCGGTTCTGGTCTGGGCGGCGGCCACGACGAGCGCGAGCAGACCTTAAACCAGCTGCTGGTGGAGATGGATGGCTTTGGCGTGAACGAGGGCATCATCGTGCTCGCGGCCACCAACCGCGCGGACATCCTGGATCCGGCCATTCTGCGGCCGGGCCGTTTTGACCGCAAGATCGCGGTATCGCCGCCGGACGTCGGCGCGCGTGAGGAGATCTTAAAGGTCCATGCCAAGGACAAGCCCCTGGGGGACGACGTGGACCTGGAGCGCGTGGCGCGCACCACGGCGGGCTTTACCGGCGCGGACCTGGAAAACCTGATGAACGAGGCCGCGATCGGCGCGGCGAAAAGGGACCGCCGCTTTATCTCCCGGGAGGATATTGAAAAGGCCTTTATCAAGGTGGGCATCGGCGCGGAGAAGAAGAGCCGCGTGATCTCCGACCACGAGAAGAAGATCACGGCCTACCATGAGTCCGGCCACGCCATCCTGTTCCACGTGCTGCCGGGCGTGGGACCGGTGCATACCGTTTCCATCATCCCTACCGGCGCGGGCGCGGCGGGCTATACCATGCCGCTGCCGGAGCGGGACGAGATGTTCATCACCAAGTCCCGCATGCTTGCGGAGATCATGGTGTCCATGGGCGGCCGCATCGCGGAGGAGCTGATCTTCGGCGACGTGACGACCGGCGCCTCGCAGGACATCAAGCAGGCGACGCAGATCGCGCACGACATGGTGACCAAGTACGGTATGTCGGAAAAGGTCGGCATGATCAACTGCGCGGACAGCGAGGAGGTGTTCATCGGCCGCGACATGGTGAAGCAGAACATCAGCGAGCATCTGGCCACGCTGATCGACACCGAGGAGCGCCGCATCATAGACGAGTGCTACGAAAAGGCAAAGGCCCTGATCACGGAGCATATGGACGAGCTGCACGCCTGCGCCGGACTGCTGCTGGAGAAGGAGAAGATAGACCAGGCAGAGTTTGAATCGCTGTTTGCAAAACCGGAAGAGTCCGCCGCGGAGGTCTGAGCTTTTTGAATCCCCACTATCTGTTTTCCGATGAATCCGAAGAATACCTGCTGCCCGTGAACCGGGCGGCAGGGGAGTACTGTATGCGTCTGCGCATGGAGGATATCCCTGCGCAGGTGTTTTTGATCCTGCGCGGCGCGCGTACGGCGCGCATCCCCATGGCGCCGGCCGAAACAAAGGGGCGGCTGCGCTATTACGGCGCCACGGTGAGCGGTATCTTTGCGGCGCAGGAATACTGCTTTGAGATCCTCGCGGAGCGCACCTGGTATCTGGGGCGTTTTTCCTGCGCGGAAGAGGAGTCGGCGGTAACGCCCTTTGCGGTGCTGCCGGCGCTTGCCGTGCCGGAGTGGGCAAAGGGGCAGATCTTTTACCAGATCTTTCCGGACCGTTTCCGCAACGGCTGCGCGGACAACGACGTGCGCACCGGGGAATACGAGTATCCGGATTTCGGCCCGGCGCAGCACGTGGAAGACTGGAACAGTGCGCCCGCCCCGCGGGACGTGGTGCGCTTTTACGGCGGCGACCTGCAGGGGATCCTGGAAAAGCTCCCCTATATCAAGGCGCTTGGCGCGGACTGCCTGTACTTAAATCCGGTGTTCGTCTCCCCGTCCAATCACAAATATGATACGCAGGATTATCACCACATCGACCCGCACCTGTCGGATCCGGCGGATCCGGACGGGTACTTTGCGGCCTTTGCGGAGACCCTGCACGAAAACGGCCTGCGGCTGATTTTAGACGGCGTATTCAATCACTGCAGCATAGAAAACGCCTGGGTCAAGGATCCGGCGACGGCGGACTTCTTTTACTACGACGCGCAGGGCCGGCGGGAGACCTGGTGGGGCATCCCCACCCTGCCGAAACTCAATTACGACGGCTGCCCGCGCCTGTGGGACGAGGTGCTGGCCGTCGCGAAAAAGTGGGTGGCCGCGCCGTATTTTGCGGATGGCTGGCGGCTGGACGTGGCGCCGGAGCTGGCGGCCTGCCCGGACACCAACCACCGGTTCTGGAAGGCCTTCCGCGACGCGGTGCGCGAGGCCGCGCCGGACGCGCTGGTATTCGCGGAGACCTATGAGGACGCCGCGGCCTGGCTGACGGACGGCGAGTGGGATACCATCATGAACTACGAGGCCTTTATGGACCCGGTCACCTTCTTCTTTACGGGCGTGGACAAGCACAGCGACTATGCCGCCCCCGAAAAAAAGGGTGACGCGGCCCTGTTTTATAAGGAACTGCGCGAAAAGAGCGCGAGGCTCCCGTTTGCGAGCCTGCTTGCCGCCATGAACGCGCTGGACAATCACGACCACTCACGGTTTATCACGCGGACGAGCGGGCTTACCGGGCGCCTGACGGACGCGGACGCGGCCGAAAAAGAGGCCTGCGCCGATCCGGCCCTGCTGCGGCTGGCCGTTTGCTTCCAGTTTACCTGGCCCGGCGCGCCCTGCATCTACTACGGCGATGAGACGGCGCTGCCCGGTTTTACCGATCCGGACAACCGCAGACCCTACCCCTGGGGGCACGAGAACTGGGAGATGATCGAGTTTTACCGCCAGGCGGTCCTGCTGCGCAAGCGCCACGCCTGCCTGCGGACCGGCTCCGTCTATCCGCTGTATTTTGCGGACGGCGTGGCGGCCTTTGCCCGCACGCTGGAGGAGGAGACGGTGCTGACCGTGATCAATATGGGACCTGAGACCACGCTGGCGCTGGACGTGGCGGGCTTAGGCCTGGAGAACGGGACGGCCGAGCGGGAGTTTGGCGTACGGGACGGCGGCTACTGCATCGGCAGCGACGCCATCCCCGTGGAGGATGCCTGCCTGTGCCTGGTGGCGAAAGAAAAGAGCGCGGCGGTGTTTGTGCTGCGCAAGGCGTGAAGCCGCAGCCGAAGCGGCGGAAAAGAAGGAAAGTTACGCGGCGGGAACGGCTGCTTTAGGCTGTGTTAAGGCACAGACGGCATACTGTCCGCAGCGTTGAACGAAATACGAAAAGACGGAGTTTTTATGAGAATCAAAAGAGAAGACATTCGCAACGTGGCGATCATCGCCCATGTAGACCACGGCAAGACCACCCTGGTGGACGAGCTGTTAAAGCAGAGCGGCGTGTTCCGCGAAAACCAGGAGGTCATGGAGCGCGTGATGGACTCCAACGACATCGAGCGCGAGCGCGGCATCACCATCCTGTCCAAGAACGCGGCCGTGGAGTACAAGGGCGTGAAGATCAATATCGTGGACACGCCCGGCCACGCCGACTTTGGCGGCGAGGTGGAGCGCGTGTTAAAGATGGTGAACGGCGTGATCCTGGTGGTGGACGCCTTTGAAGGCCCCATGCCCCAGACCCGCTTTGTGCTGCAGAAGGCGCTGTCGCTGGACCTGGACGTGATCGTGTGCATCAACAAGGTGGACCGCGAGGAGGCCCGCCCCAATGCCGTGATCGACGAGACGCTGGAGCTTTTGATGGAGCTGGACGCCAGCGAAAAGCAGCTGGACTGCCCATTCGTGTTCGCCTCCGCGAAGGCCGGCTGGGCCGCTCTGGACCTGGACGATCCGCGCAAAAACATGGTCCCGCTGTTTGAGACCATCTTAAAGTACATCCCGGCGCCGGAGGGCGATCCGGACGAACCCACCCAGGTGCTGGTCTCCACCATCGACTACAACGAATACGTGGGCCGTATCGGCGTGGGCAAGGTGGAAAACGGCCAGATCCGCGTCAACCAGGAAGTGGCGCTAGTGAACGCGCACGCGCCGGAGAAGTTCAAAAAGGTGAAGGTGAGCAAGCTCTATGAGTTTGACGGCATCAAGAAGGTGGAAGTGACCCAGGCCGGCGTGGGCAGCATCGTGGCCGTCTCCGGCATCCCGGAAATCCACATCGGCGATACGCTCTGCGCGCCGGAAGCGCCCAAACCCATCCCCTTCCAGAAGATCTCCGACCCGACGCTGATCATGACCTTTCTGGTCAACGACAGCCCCTTTGCCGGCCAGGAGGGCAAGTACGTGACCTCCCGTCATCTGCGGGAGCGCCTGTTCCGCGAGCTGAACACGGACGTGTCCCTGCGCGTGGAGGAGACGGACAGCGCCGACGCCTTTAAGGTGAGCGGCCGCGGCGAGCTGCACCTGTCCGTGCTGATCGAGAACATGCGCCGCGAGGGCTATGAGTTTGCGGTGAGCAAGGCGGAGGTGATCTACAAGCAGGACGCCGACGGCAAGCGGCTGGAGCCCATCGAACTGTTGTATGTGGACGTGCCGGACGAGTTTGCCGGCACCGTGATCCAGAAGCTCTCCACCCGCAAGGGCGAGCTTTTGGCCATGGACCCTTCGGGCACCGGCACTACCCGCCTGCGGTTTTCTATCCCGTCCCGCGGCCTGATCGGCTACCGCGACGAGTTTTTGACCGACACCAAGGGCAACGGCATCATGAACCAGATCTTTGACGGCTACGCGCCGTACCGCGGGGACATCCAGTACCGCAACATGGGATCGCTGATCGCCTTTGAGACCGGCGAAGCCGTGGCCTACGGCCTGTTCAACGCGCAGGAGCGCGGCCTGCTGTTTGTGGAGCCGGGCGACCGCGTGTACGCGGGCATGGTGGTGGGGCAGAACCCCAAGGACATGGATATAGAAGTAAACGTCTGCAAGAAGAAGCAGCTGACCAACACACGTGCCTCCGGCTCCGACGACGCCTTAAAGCTGACGCCCGCCAAGAAGATGAGCCTGGAGCAGTGTCTGGAGTTCATCGACACGGACGAGCTGCTGGAGGTCACGCCCACCCATCTGCGCATGCGCAAGAAGATCCTGGATCCCACGCTGCGCAAGCGTTACAACATCCAGCACGGAAAGCACTGAGGATATGATCAAATATATTTGGATATTCCTGATCTCCATGGTCCCGGTCGTGGAGCTGCGCGGCGCGATCCCGGTGGGCGTGGGCATGGGTCTGGACATCGTGCCGGTGTACATCGTTTCCATTATCGGGAACATGCTGCCGGTGCCGTTCATCTACCTGTTCGCACGCAGGGCCCTGAACTGGGGCAAGGATAAAAAGTATATCGGGAAGTGGTTTACCTGGATGCTTCGCAAGGGCGAAAAGGCCGGGCAGAAGATCCAGGGGAAGTCCAGTGTGGGCGTTTTTCTGGGCCTGATGCTGTTTGTGGGCATCCCGCTGCCGGGCACCGGCGCCTGGACGGGCACGCTGGCAGCCAGCATTCTGGACCTGGACTTTAAAAAGAGCACCATCGCCACCATGGGCGGCGTACTGCTGGCAGGCGTCATCATGGGGCTGGTGAGCGCCGGCGTATTCAGCTTTTTCTAAACAATTGAGGACGCGGGGACGGTCCTTTCTGTCCTCAGTGAACCTCGGGGACGGTTCTTCAGGTTCAAAAACAGGTGCCTTGGGCGGACAGGCTCCGAACAAAGGGCACAACAAAAGATAAGGAGAGGGCAATATGAAGAAGATCGCATTCATCGGCGGCGGGACCATGGGGACCGCGCTGGCATCGGCCGCCTGCCGCGGCAATGATCCGGCAGATGTGGTGGTAACGGACGTTGTGGCCGAAAAGGCACAGAAGCTCGCGCAGGCGCTGGGCTGCACGGCGGTCGCCACGAACAGCGAGGCCGTGGAGGCCGCAAAGTTTGTGGTCTTCTGCGTCAAGCCGCAGTTTCTGGACGGCGTGTTGGCCGAGGTCAAAGACACTTTTGCGGCCTGCGCCGCGCGCGGGGAAAAGAAGGTCATCGTCTCCATCGTGGCGGGCATCGAGGTGGCCCACTATCAGGAGATGCTGCAGCTGGACGGCAAAAACGTCAGCGTGATCCGCACGCTGCCCAACACCGCCTGCAAGATCGGCAAGGGCTTTATCCTGATCGAGGAGGGCAAGGGCCTTTCCTATACCGAAGAGGACGAGGCGGAACTGATGCAGCTTCTGCGCGAGGCGGGCGGTTTTGAGACCCTGCCTGCCACGATGTTCGTGGCGGGCTCCGTGCTCACCTCCACCAGCCCGGCCTTTATCGCCATGTTCGCCAATTCCCTGGCGGACGCCGGCGTGTACAACGGACTGCTGCGCCCGCAGGCCAGACGCCTGGCCCTGCAGGGGATCCTGTGCGCCACCCAGCTGTTCTTGTCGGAGGACAAGCACCTGGAAGCCTTTAAGGACGACGTGTGTTCGCCGGCCGGCCCGGCCATGATCGGCGTCAAGAGCCTGGAGGATTCCGGCTTCCGCAGCAGCGTGATTAACGCCGTGGTGGACGCCTACCGGCGCTTTGCCGAGATGAAAAACGTGAAATAGGACAGAAGGAAGATCCATGTTATATCTGCTTTGCGGGATCGCCTGCAGCGCGATCATTTCCGTCATCATCCGGATCAGCAAAAAGGAAGTGACCAACCCCGTCACCATGTACGGGGCCAACTATATCGCCTGCGAGATCCTTGGTCTGATCTTCTGGCTGTCCGCCGGCGGGACCGGCGTGAGCCTTTCCGGCGGCGAGGTCCGCTTTGCCATGCTGCTTGGCTTCTTTGTGGGCTTTCTGTATCCGGTTGGCTTTATCCTGATGCGCGTGAACATCATCAACAGCGGCATGGCGCTCACGTCCGTCTTCTCCAAGCTGGGCGTGATCGTTCCCACGCTGCTGTCCATCGTGCTGTTCCACGAAAACCCCACGGCGGCCTGCTACGTGGGCATCGCGCTGGCGGTGATCGCGATCATTGTCATGGGCTTTGCCAAAAAAGAGCCGCACGAGGCCGGCAAACACAGCAACTATTTCTGGCTGGTGATCCACCTGTTGAGCGGCGGCATCACCGAGACGGCCAACAAGTTCTTTGACGAGTGGGGCACGCCCGCGTCCAAGAACCTGTACCTGCTGATGATCTTCTGCGCGGCGCTGATCTTCTGCGTTATCTGGATGATCGCGACCAAAGTGAAGCCGAAGGCCAAGGACGCCGCGATCGGCTTTGTGCTGGGCATCCCCAATTACATGACGTCCCGGCTGCTGCTGCACGCGCTGGAGACGCTGCCGGCCGTGGTGGTCTTCCCGGTGTACAGCGTGGGCACCATCGTGGCCATCACGCTGATCGGGGTATTTTTCTACAAGGAAAAGCTCAACCGTGTGCAGGTGCTGGGCATCGCCCTGATCCTGACGGCGCTGGTACTGCTGAATCTGTAGCTGAGATCCCCGGATTTGCAAAGAGAGCCCCCTTCGGTCGGAATCTGTTCTGACTGCAGGGGGCTGTTTTGATGATGGACGCTATGCGCCAAAGTGACAGTTCAGAGGAAGCCGTACCTTGCCGCCCTATATTACTAAAAAAGCAGAAAGTAAATCTTGCCATGGTTTTTAAAAACTGATACAATATAAACAGTTTGACATAAAATACACGGACGATGCCGATGCATACGGAGAAAGTAGCGTGAAGAAGCGGATCAAAAAGGGATTAAGAGCAAATAAACCGCGGCAGTGGTTTGCCATTGCTGCGGCAGTGTTCTGTCTGATCTTTTCCGCCTGTTTCATGACGGAGCCGGGTACAGAGGCGGTGGAGCCCGGCACGAACGCGGCGGAGCCTGAAACAGAACAAGGGGAGGAAACGGAAAGCCGGGAAAGCCAAAAGAAAAACATTTCGTTGGAGAGAGAGACCCGTCTTTTGGTGGAAAGCTATGTGACGGACGTGCTGCGCTGCATAGAAGACGGAAATATGCGGACGTTTAGGCCGCAGGAATTTGCAACCATCAACGGCTATCTGGTGGCGGCGAGTATGATAGACGACCGTGTCACGCTGGAAGAACAACAGGGAACGGGCCTTTTGACACCGCGCATTACTGTCGGGCTGCTGGACTGTCAGGAGCAGGAGGACGGGACCATACTGGCCGGCGCAGAGGGGAATATTTTTTATTCGGACGGACATTTTAACCATCAGATCGTGCACCGGTATACGGTAACGCTTGCACAGTCGGAGGGGGAATGGCACTGCGTGGATATCGACGCCCGGGATGATGAAAAGGTTCTGGCGTTAAAGGAAAAGATCGCCGGAATGACGTATGAGGAGCAAATCGCATATGTGGAGAAAGAGCTTCAAAGCGGCACAGACGCGGAAGACACATCATTGAGCATACGGCAGGCCATTTTTAACTATGCGGAAACGACGTTTGATTCTGTGAACGAGAGCAGAACGGCGGAGTGTTCTCCGGAGGATTATGAAACGGCGAACGGATATCTGGCCGCAAAATACTATCAGACGCTGCAGGAATACTATATTGAGAAAGGGTATCCGATAAAAGATCACCGCGTTTTAGGGGTGCGTCTGAAAACGGTGTCACCCATGGAAAGCAAGGCGGGAGGGGAGCGCCTGTTTGCGGTCGCTTCCGTTCAGTGTTCCTATACGGAACCCGGTTTGCAGACGCTCCAAAACTATTACCGGGAAACCGAAGTGATACTGGAAAAAGCCGGGGATTCGGAGTATCGGGTGGTGGAGTTTAACAGTATCGGGGCGGCGGCTTACGAGCTGAAGGAAGCGCTGCGCGCAGTCCCTGACCGCGAGGAGAAAAACCGATATATTGACGCGCATATCAAAGAAGCGGTGATCAATGACGGATTGCTGCCGATGGATAATAAATGACAGCATAAAACGGAGAGGCAAATCGCCAAACCCCGGAAAAAGCCTGTATTCGTGACAGCGGTGTCAGAGGCTCGATGCTTGATGACCGTGTGCACACAGGCTTTTTTTATGGAAAAAATGTGCATCCCGGGCAGCGGCTGCTGTAAAAACGACGGTTCATCGAACTAAATGTTAAATAAATAATATATGCACGACAATTAAGGGGTTTGACAAAGTGTTTTAAATATAGTATTTTAAATTTAGGAATGTACCTCTTGGGTTTCGCCCCCGGGCGATCGGTTGGCAGCTTTTTTGCAGACGGTTTTTGTACGGCAGTTGTAACACACAAGGAGGAGCATTATGAAAAGAAGGACCACGTCAACTCTGCTTTCATTTCTATTGATCGCAGCCATGCTGCTGACAGCCTGCGGCGCGGATACTCCGGCCACCACGCAGGCGGGCGGCGACGCAACCACTGCCGCGGGGCAGTCAACTGACAACAGCGGCGCAGACTATTCCGATCGTGTCCTGAACGTCTGTTATTCGGGCATCGCGGAGACCATGGACCCCTTCGAGGCGGCCAACAGCATCCCGCACAGTGCGACCTTTGAGCAGGTCTACGTCTCGCTGATGCGGCGCGACGACGACCATTCCATCACCTACAGCCTGGCAGACAAGTACGAAGCTTCCGCGGACGGCAAGGAGTACACCTTCCACATCCGTTCGGACGCCACCTTCGCCAACGGCGAGAAGATCACGGCAGAGGACGTGAAGTTCAGCTATGACAAGGCCAGAACGTCCACCACCCGCAGCCCGTACCTGACCTCCATCGTCGAGGTGGAAGCGGTGGACGAGGAGACCGTGAAATTTACGCTGGATTACGCGGATCCGCTGTTTCTGGGCCGTTGCGCGGCCCCCGGCACCTGCTCCGTGGTCAGCAAAAAGAAATACGAGGAGCTGGGCAGCCAGTACGGCTCCAGCCCTGAAAATACGCTGTCTTCCGGCCCGTACGTGATCTCCAACTGGGAGTACAACGTATCCATCTCCTTTGAACAGCGTGAGGATTTCTGGCTTCCGCAGTCCAACATCAAGAAGGCCAAATTCTTCAGCATCACCGATACCAACGGCACCATGGTGGCCATGCAGACGGGTGATATTGACCTGTCCTGGAGCCCGGTCACCGGTTCGTCCTATGACACGTTAAAAGCCGCGGAGGGCGTGCACTTCTGCGAATACCGCGGCGGCCGCTATGAGAACATCCACATGTACTACAAGAGCGGCATGTTTGCCGACGTCCGCATGCGCCAGGCCGTGGCCTATGCCGTGAAAAAGGATGAGGCGCTGGCCGTCGGCATCGACAACCTGGGCTTCACCACCCGGTATCCGGGCGACAACCCCGATACGCTGGCCAACCCG
>CACZPX010000280.1 GCA_902783095.1 uncultured Lachnospiraceae bacterium | reverse complement strand
GTAGGCCTCGGAATGCAGGGCATCCGGCACCACGCGGGCGGCCGCGTGCACGCCGCGCGCGGAGAGCCGCTTTGCCGCATCAAACATCTGCATCCACGCCTGCGGATGCTCCTCCGTCTCGCCGCTGCCATAGTCCAGGTAGATGCGCGAGGGCAGCGCGATCTCCGCCGTTTTGATCAGCTCCGCCAGCCGCTTTGTGTGCAGGAACAGCGTGGGCGACAGCGCCGCCGCGCGGGAGAACACGTCGTTGTACTGGACCAGCGCGTAGAGCGCCATCAGCCCGCCCATGGAGCTGCCCGCGATCATCGTGTGGTCCCGGTCCGGCAGCGTACGGAATTCCGCGTCCACGGCCGGCTTCAGTTCCTTTGTGAACCAGTCCATCGTCTCCTGCCCGCGGCCGCGGATCAGCCCCAGTCCCCACCGGGAAAAGTCCCAGGGGGAGTATTCCGACAGCCGCTCGTTGCCCTCCGGGTTGCACTCCACGGCGACCAGGATCAGCGGCAGCTTTGTCTTTTTTAAGTATTCCCGCATGCCCCAGCTCCTGCCGTAGGTCGCGTGGCTGTCGTAAAAGACGTTGTGCCCGTCAAACATGTACAGCACCGGATAGCGTCTTTCGGCGCGCGCATAGTCCTGCGGCAGGTAGATGTACAGCCTGCGCGGCTTTTGGGTGGGCAGGCCGGGAATCTGGATCTTCCGGACGATGATCATGACGAAACTCCTTTCGAAAAAGAGAATCAAAGGGGCGGGTCCGCGCCGCCCCTCCCGTATGCCCCGCGGTCAGGCAAGGCAGCCGTCAAAGAAGGCGATGATGCCTGCCTCCACGTCTTTCTTGATGGCGTCGTAGTTGTGGATCTCGTGGCGGTAACCGGAATAGAGCCTGGTGCAGACCTTATGCCCGGTAGATGCCAGCAGGTTGGACGTATGGTACACGCCCTCGCCCCAGCTGCCAACGGGATCCTCGTCGCCGCCAATATTGTAGACCGGCAGGGACGCCGGCACCCTGTTGGCCCAGTCCGTCCCCTGGATACAGTCCATCATCTCGCAGAAATACAGCATGGAACGGTTGTTGGTGGGTCTGGTGAACGCGTCGAACGGATCCGCGGCATGATCGTTCTGGACCCACTTGCTGTGGCAGATCCACTCATTTCCAAGCTTCACCGGTTCTTCTATGCGGGCAAACATGAAGCCGAACAGCATGGCCGTAAAGGCCGGGTCGGCCTCGTCGCCTTTGCCCGCGTCCACGGCAGCGCGGATCGCGGCCATGGTATCCTGCAGGGTGGGCAGCTCGCCGCAGGTGCCGCAGATGGTCACGCCCGCCAGCTCCTCTCCGTATTTGGCCATGTAGTCCCTGGCAATAAAGGAGCCCATGCTGTGACCGAACATGAACAGCGGCAGCCCCGGGTACATATCGCGCACCAGCACGCTGAGTTTATGCTCGTCCTCCATCATGGTGTGCGGCCCCTTGGTGCCCCAGTCGCCCCACGTGCCGTTTACAACGGCTGTCTTTCCGTGTCCCACGTGGTCGTCGGCGGCCACGATATAGCCGGCGTCCATAAAGGCGACGATCATGTGCAGGTATCTGCGGGAATGCTCGCCAAAGCCGTGCACCAGCTGGATGATCCCCTTAGGCTCGCAGGCCGGAACGTAGATCCAGCCCTGCACCTCGTCTCTCTCGTTGAATGACTGAAACTGAATTTCATGTAGCATGGCGCTTCCTCCTTGACAGTATCGGGACAGCCCGTATTTGTATCTCCATTATAGCACACTATGCATAGGCGGTATACCGCAGGCGCTCACGGACTGCCGAAACCGGGCGGCAGCCCCACGCCGTGCCCTTCCGCGCTGTACATCCGGACAGGAATGCGCTATAGTGACGTTTAGCAGACGTACATATGACGTACCGTCTGCCTCACAGCCAAAGGAGGTGTGCCAAATGACCCCCGATCTCAATGACAGACAGACGCTGTCCGATACGATGACCGGCCTTTTCCGCGCCTGCGCGGGAAATCTGGTGTCCGCCGACGCCGCCCTGCCGGGCTGCGAGGGCCTGCGGATGTTCGAGGAGCCGCTCTTTGGCTTTGCGGACGCGGATGACCCCCTGTTTGCGCGCTATAAAGAGGAGGGTGTGATCGGACCGCTCTTTATGGGACCCAGGGAATGGCTGCCCGCGGCGCGGACCGTGATCTCGTGGTTTCTGCCCTTTACGGAGCGGGTCCGCAAAAGCAATTACGGGGACCCGGAGATCATCTCCCCGGAATGGCTGCACGCCCGTATCGAGGGACAGGCGTTCATGAACCTGTTTGCCGGAAAACTGGCGGCGTGGTTTGCCGGACAAGGCGCGGAGACCTGCATTCCCTCGCAGGATCCCCGCTTTAAGGCCGTTCCCGGCACCGCTTCGGCTTCCGTGTTCAGCGGAGCCGCGCTTTCCGAACCGGACCTGCAGTTTGCAAGCACCTGGTCCGAACGTCACGCGGCGTATGCGGCGGGACTGGGGACGTTTTCCATGACCAGAGGGCTGATCTCCAGAAAAGGCGTGGCCGGCCGTTACGGCAGTCTCCTCGTCTCCTGGAGGATCGACCCGGACGTGCGTCCGTACCGGGGCGTATACGATTACTGCATCCGCTGCGGCGCCTGCGCAGACCGCTGCCCGGTCGGCGCCATCACAGCGGAATACGGCAAAAACAACAACCTGTGCGCCGGATGGGTGCGCGGCGTCACGGCGGTCCGCTATGCCCCGCGCTACGGCTGCGGAAAGTGCCAGACACAGGTCCCCTG
>CACZPX010000279.1 GCA_902783095.1 uncultured Lachnospiraceae bacterium | reverse complement strand
GGGCCTCTGCCAGATGCCCACCGTGGACGACCTTTCCGCAAACCTGAATACCGCTGCCGCCTGCGTGCGCGAGGCCGCGCAAAAGGGTGCGGCTATCGTGTGCCTGCCCGAGATGTTTGCCTGCCCCTATCAGAACGAGGCCTTTGTGCGCTACCGCGAACCCGCGGGCGGCGTCACCTGGCAGGCCCTTGCCGCCATGGCAAAGGAAAACGGCGTGGTCCTGGTGGGCGGCTCCTTCCCGGAGGAGGATGCGCAGGGCCGCATCTACAACAGCTGCTTTGTCTTTGACGAGACCGGCACGCAGATCGCCCGCCACCGCAAGATGCACCTCTTTGACATCGACGTAAAGGGCGGCCAGCGTTTTAAGGAGAGCGACACCTTCACCGCCGGCCGGGACGTGACCGTCTTCGACACCAAGTTCGGGCGCTTTGGCGTGCAGATCTGCTTTGACATCCGCTTTCCGGAACTGGGCCGGCTCTTGAGCTTAAAGAGTGCGCTGGGCGTGTTCGTCCCGGCCGCCTTTAACATGACCACAGGTCCCGCGCACTGGGAGCTCAATTTCCGCAGCCGCGCCCTGGACAACCAGGCCTTCTATTTCGGCTGCTCCCCCGCGCGCGATACGTCCGCGGGCTACGTCTCCTACGCGCATTCCATCGCGGTGGACCCCTGGGCGCGCGTGCTGCAGCAGCTGGACGAAGCCCCCGGCATCCTGCTGCAGACCGTGGACCTTGCCGAGGTGGAAAGCATCCGCGCGCAGCTGCCGCTGCTCTCCGCCCGCCGGACGGACCTCTATACGCTGGAAGAGCGCGCAGCAAAAGACTGACCGGCAGGACCGCGGCCGCGCAGGCCGCCTTTGACCGACCCCTTCCGCCCCGCCCGCGGGGCAGAACCGATATCTATCATGAGAGGAGTATCAACATGAACAAGAGCATTTCACTGGAACAGCTGGAACAGTTCCGTGCGGACTTTGCCGCTTCCCCTGTCAACCATGTCGCGCAGAACGCCGTCACGCAAAACGGCATCCACAAGGCCGCCAAAAACGTCTACTGCGCCGCTAAAAACCAGTTCGGCTTCTCCGTGGAGATCCCCAGCGGCGAGATCACCAGCCAGAAAGCCTCCGGCCGCTGCTGGATGTTTGCCGCCTACAACGTGATGCGGCTGGAAGTGATGAAAAAGCTGAACCTGGAGAGCATGGAGCTTTCCCAGAACTATCCGCTGTTCTATGACAAGCTGGAAAAAAGCAACCTGTTTTTGGAAAATATGATCGAGACCATTGATGAGCCGGTGGACGGCCGCGTGGTGAGCTTCCTGCTGCAGGCGCCTGTGGGCGACGGCGGCCAGTGGGACATGTTCCGCAGCCTGGTGGCCAAGTACGGCGTGGTTCCGAAGGACGTAATGCCGGAGACCGAAGTTTCCTCCGCCACCCGCGAGCTGAACAACTACCTCACCAAAAAACTGCGTGGCTTTGCCTGCGAATTCCGCAAGATGCGGGCGGCGGGCAAGTCCGTGGAGGAGCTGCGGGCCGCCAAGGACGAGATGATGAACACCGTGTACCGGATGCTGGCTATCGCGCTGGGCGAACCGCCCAAGTGCTTCACCTGGGAGACCCGCGACAAGGACAAAAACTTTGTGCGCGTCGCAGATATCACCCCGCAGGAATTCTTTGAAAAATACGTGGGCTGGGATCTGGACAACTACGTGACCGCGATCAACGCGCCCACGAAGGACAAGCCCTACGGAAGATCCTACACCGTCCAGTACCTGGGCAGCGTGGCGGAGGGCAAGTATCCCGTCAAGTACGTGAACCTGCCCATGGACGACCTGCGCGACATCGCCGTGCGCCAGCTGAAGGACGGCCGGGCCGTGTGGTTCGGCAGCGACGTGGGTCAGTTCTCCGACGGGACCGCCGGCTACCTGTGTCTGGACGCCTACGACCTGCCCGCCCTCTTTTCCACGGACTTCCCCATGACCAAGGAAGAGCGCCTGGACTACGGCGAGAGCGTGATGACGCACGCCATGGTGCTGACCGGCGTGGACCTGGACGAAAACGGCAGGCCTATCCGCTGGAAGGTGGAGAACAGCTGGAGCGAGGAGCGCGGCAAGAAAGGCTTCTTTGTGATGGACGACGCCTGGTTTGGCGAATACGCCTACCAGATCCTTTTGGAGCGCAGCTACTTTACGCCCGAACAGGCCGCGGCCTTTGATCAGGACCCCGTGGTGTTAAAGCCCTGGGATCCCATGGGAAGCCTGGCCCTGTAAGCCCCGCAAAAGATAACGCTTTTCACCGCCCGCGGCCGGCACTGCGTCCGACCCGGACGGTCTTTTCAGTGATAGGGGTATGGAAAAGCGCGTCCCCCTTTCTGTCGTATAAAATACAAAAAAGGAGCTCTTTATGGTAGATAACATCATGCAACTGCTGAATGCCGCCGATCCCGAAGTGGGCGGCGCCGTCAATCTGGAGCTGGCCAGACAGCGCCGCAACCTGGAGCTGATCGCCTCGGAGAACATCGTCTCCGAGCCGGTGATGCTGGCCATGAGCACGGTCCTCACCAACAAGTACGCCGAGGGCTACCCCGGCAAGCGCTACTACGGCGGCTGCGAATGCGTGGACATTTTGGAAAACATCGCCATCGAACGCGCAAAGAAGCTGTTTGGCTGCGACTACGCCAACGTACAGCCCCACTCCGGCGCCTCCGCCAATCTGGCAGCCTTCTTTGCCATTCTGGAGCCGGGCGACACGGTGATGGGCATGAGCCTGGACCACGGCGGCCACCTCTCCCACGGTTCGCCGGTGAACATCTCCGGCAAGTACTTCAACATCGTGCCGTACAAGACCGACGACGAGGGCCACATCGACTATGAAGACCTGCGCCGTGTCGCGCTGGAGTGCCGTCCCAAGCTGATCGTGACCGGCGCCTCCGCCTACCCGCGCATCATCGACTTTTCGAAGTTCCGCGCCGTCGCGGACGAGGTGGGCGCCGCGCTGATGGCGGACATCGCGCACATTGCGGGCCTGGTGGCGACCGGTCTGCACCCGAGCCCCTTCCCCTACGCGGACGTGGTCACGACCACCACGCACAAGACCCTGCGCGGCCCGCGCGGCGGCATGATCCTCGCCACGGCCGAAGCCAACGAAAAGTACAACTTCAACAAGGCCATCTTCCCGGGCACCCAGGGCGGCCCCCTGGAGCACGTGATCGCCGCCAAGGCCGTCTGCTTTGGCGAAGCCTTAAAGCCGGCGTTCAAGTCCTATCAGCAGCAGGTGCTCAACAACGCACAGGCGCTGGCGCAGGGCCTGCTGGACGAAGGCCTGAACCTGGTGACCGGCGGCACGGACAACCATCTGATGCTTCTGGACCTGCGGGGCATGGACGTGACCGGCAAGGAACTGCAGGCCCGCTGCGACGCGGTGAACATCACCTTAAACAAGAACGCGGTGCCCAACGATCCCCGCAGCCCGTTCGTGACCTCCGGCGTGCGCATCGGCACCCCCGCCGTGACCACGCGCGGCTTAAAGGAGCTGGAGATGCGTGAGATCGCCCACCTGATCAAGCTCGCGGCGACCGATTACGCCGCCCAGCAGGACAACATCCGCGCGGCGGTGGCGGACATCTGCGCCCGCTTCCCGCTCTACGCCTGAGTCCCGGTTTAAAAGAAAGGAGCCACTATGATCCGGATCGACGGAAAACAGATCGCAGCAGACATCAAGGCCGAGTGCCGCGAACAGGCGGACGCTCTGACCGCGCGCGGCGTCACGCCGTGCCTGGCGGTGATCCAGGTGGGAAACGATCCCGCCTCCACCGTATACGTGGGCAACAAGAAAAAGGCCTGCGCGGCCTGCAATATAAAGTCGCTCGCCTATGAGCTGCCGGAGGAGACGCCCGAGGCGGAACTGCTCGCCCTGATCGAAACGCTGAACGCGGACGCTTCGGTGCACGGCATTCTGGTGCAGCTGCCCCTGCCCAGGCACATCAGCGAGAAAAAGGTGCTCAAGACCATCTCCCCCTTAAAGGACGTGGACGGCTTCCACGAACAGAACGTGGGCGCCCTGGTGACCGGCAGCGACGGCTTTGTCTCCTGCACGCCGGCCGGCATCATCGAGCTGTTAAAGCGAAGCGGCGTACAGATGGACGGCAAAAACGCCGTGGTCTGCGGCCGTTCCAACATCGTGGGCAAGCCCATGGCCCTGCTTTTGCTGCGGGAAAACGCCACGGTGACCGTGTGCCATTCCCACACGGCCGATCTGCGCGCCGTCACAAAGCAGGCGGACATTCTGATCGCCGCCATCGGCAAGCCCAAATTCTTCAACAGCAGCTACGTCAAGGAGGGCGCCGCCGTGATCGACGTGGGCATCCACCGCATGGAAAACGGCAAGCTCTGCGGCGACTTGGACTACGACGACGTGGCGCCGCACACAAGCGCCATCACGCCCGTGCCCGGCGGCGTAGGCCCCATGACCATCGCCATGCTGATGCACAACTGCATCCGCGCGGCGCAGCTGTCCGCGGGAGAATAGCGCGTATCGTTTGTCATCCTGAGCAGGCGCATGTCCCGTTTGTCATCCTGAGCGGAGTGAGCGAAAGCGAACGCAGTCGAAGGATCTCAAAACGAGAAAAACAGGGGCCTTAAAGGCCCCTGTTCTGCTTACAACATATTCTATTCCTGCGATCCCTATCCGATCAGCGCCACCGCCAGATCGCAAACGTTCGTGCCGGTGGGCCCGGTGATGATCAGTTCATTCACCTTTTCCAGCGCATGGTACGCGTCGTTGTTGGCCAGCACCGCATCCACGTCGATCCCCGCCTTTTTGAACGCGTCATAGGTCTCTCCGTCCACGTAGCCGCCAG
>CACZPX010000278.1 GCA_902783095.1 uncultured Lachnospiraceae bacterium | reverse complement strand
TGGCGCTGTATCTGCGGCCGGCGGTGTGAAACGGCGCGGACGCGCCGAACAGTTCCCGCATCGCGCTCAGGATACGGGAGCTTGTGTGGAGCTTTTTGGGCGGAATGGCATGCAGATCAGACAGATCGTAATACGGTCCCAGCCTGTCATACAGGATGGCTTTGAAAAGCGCCGGCGCAAACAGGATAAACACGGCGTGCAGGCTTGTGCCGGACTCCATCGTCAGCATGCAGTCCGCATCGTGGGACGTGTTCAGAAACAGGACGTTTTTGGGCAGACGGTGCGGCAGGACCGCCGCGGTCTGGTACAGCAGTTCTCCGCGCAGCACGTAACAGAGCACGGTGATGCCGCCCGGGACGCCGGGCACGGATACCTCCCGGTCTGCCTTCAGATCGACGATGACAAACAGGCAGTGCGGATCGGCAAAGGACAGGCGAACGGAGCCGGAGACCGGGGAATCCTCCGCGGGAAGGAGCCGCTGATCGTAGGGCATTCCCGTTCCTGCCGCAGGGGCCTCCGCCAGGCTCAGATCGCTTTTTAAAATGTCCAGTTGTTGATGAATGGTACTCTGCATCGATCAAATGTTAGCATGGGCTAACCCCCATGTTTCTTAATCATATCGTATTCGTGGGAAATGTCAATAAAAAAGTTAGCCAAAACTAACCAAATGTGGAAAAACAGACGTACGGCAAGGCGGCCGGCGCCGATTGAAAAGACGGCGCGTCTGTGGTACTTTAAAACCGGCCCGGAAACGGGCGCGGCACCGAAAACCATACGGCAGCCGGAAAGATTGGAGTTTCAGACCGATGATCCGCAGAAGAACACCGCCTGATAGGCGTGCAGAAAAGAAAAGCCCGCGGCAAAGGCTCGCCGCGCTGCTTTGCGCCGTGCTGCTTTTGTGCGGCTGCGGGCAGGCAGGCGGGGCGGAGCCGGTAAAACGGGAGCTCTTTGCCATGGATACCGTGATGGAACTGACCGCCTACGGCGAAGGCGCCGGGGAGGCGCTGGACGCGGCAACGGCGGAGATCGCCCGGCTGGATAAGCTGCTGTCCACGGGGAACCCGGACAGTGAGATCAGCCGGCTCAACGCGGCCGGCAGCGGGGCGCCCGGCGAGGAAGCGCTGGCCATGCTGCAGGAGGCGCAGCGGATCTATGAGCGGACGGACGGGGCCTTTGACGTTACGGTCTATCCCCTGATGCAGCTGTGGGGCTTTGGCACCGACGCGCCGGCCGTGCCGGACCCGGCGGCGCTTGCGGCCTGCCTGGAACGGGTGGGCATGGACAAGCTGACGTTTTCAGACGGCATGCTGACGCTGGGAAAAGGGCAGGGCATCGACCTGGGCGGGATCGCCAAGGGCTACACCTCCGGCCGGCTGATGCAGATCTTTGCGGCGCACGGCGTGGAAAGCGGCCTGGTCTCGCTGGGCGGCAACGTGCAGTGCCTTGGGACCAGGCCGGACGGCGAGCCGTGGCGCTGCGGCATCCGTGATCCGGAGGGGACGGGATATCTGGGCATCGTGCGCGTGACGGACGCCGCGGTCATCACCTCCGGCGGGTATGAACGCTATTTTGAAGAGGGCGGACAGACCTATCATCATATTCTGGATCCCAAAACGGGGTATCCCGCGCAGTCCGGGCTCGTTTCGGTCACGGTTGTGAGCGCAAACGGCATGCTGGCGGACGCGCTCTCCACGGCCTGCTTTGTGATGGGGGCGGAAAAGGCCATCGCCTGCTGGCAGACCTGCGGCGCGGAAGAAGGCGCGGCCTTTGAACTGGTCCTGCTTACGGAAGACGGCAGGGTGACGGTCACGGAGGGCTTAAAGGACGCGTTCACCACGGATTATCCGCTGGACGTTATCGAAAGGGCGTCCGGCGGCTGAACGGAAAGCGGCGCAAAAGAAAGTGCACAAAACCCCTTGCCAAAACCGCAAAAACCTTTTATAAAAGATATCAGCAACGAAGGAGGCAAAACAATATGCAGTATTCTTACAGAACCCAGGGCACCTGCTCCCAGATGATCACCTTTTACCTGAACGACAACAAGGTTTCCAATATCAAGTTTTACGGCGGCTGCGACGGCAACTTAAAGGCCATCTCCAAGATCCTGGAAGGCGCCGACGCGGACTTTGTGGTAAAGACGCTGACCGGCAACACCTGCGGCCCGCGCCCCACGTCCTGTGCGGATCAGCTGGCCAACGCGGTGCGTCAGGCACAGGCGCAGGCAGCTCAGGCGTAACGCCCGCGTCTTTTGCAAAGGACCTGCCCCGAATAAAACGGCCCCTGCCATGCGGCAGAGGCTTTTTTTTGCAGCAAGCCCGGCTGGCGCGGCTGTGTTCGCACAGAGCCGCATTTGCCGGGCGTAGGACATGAGCAGCCGCCGGGCTGCTCGATCAGATTATTATCCATGCCGGCCTTTCGCTTTATATCAGTCCCCCGTATCCCGCAGGATCACGCCGCCGCCCAACACCAGCTCGTCCTGATACAGGACGGCCGCCTGCCCGGGCGTCGCGGCCCGCTGCGGCTCGTCAAACACCAGAAGCACGGTGCCGTCTTCCTGCACCTGCGCCTGCGCCGGCTGCGCGGCGTGGCGGTAACGGATCTTTGCACTGCAGCGAAACGTCCTGCCGGGCGCGGCGCCAAGCGTCCAGTTCAGGTCTTTGACGCGGACCTCGCGGGAAAAGAGCGCTTCGTTTGGCCCCAGGATCACGGTGTTCTTATCGGGATCGATGGCCGTCACGTAGATGCGCTCGCCCATGGGCAGTCCCAGGCCGCGGCGCTGGCCGATGGTATAGCGGATGATGCCGGCGTGTCTGCCCAGCACCCTGCCGTCCGGCCCGATAAAGTCGCCCGGCACGGCGGGCTTTCCGGTGTGCAGTTCTATGATCTTTGCGTAGTCCCCGTCCGGCACAAAACAGATGTCCTGCGAGTCCGGCTTTGCCGCCACGTTCGGCGCGACCTGCTGCGCCAGTTCGCGCACCTGTGGTTTGGACAGGCCGCCCAGCGGGAAGAGCAGGTGCGAAAGCTGCGCCTGTCCCAGCATATACAGCACGTAGCTCTGGTCTTTTTCCGCGTACACGGCCGTCTTTAACAGAAAGCCGTCCGTGCTGGGCTCCACGCGCACGTAGTGGCCCGTGGCCACGTGGTCGCAGTCTAAAGCCTGCGCGCGGTCCAAAAGCTTGTCGAATTTCATGTACCGGTTGCACTCAATGCAGGGGTTG
>CACZPX010000277.1 GCA_902783095.1 uncultured Lachnospiraceae bacterium | reverse complement strand
TGGCTGACGGCAGCGCAACGCTTGCTTCCGGGACTAAGACCCTCTCCGAGGGATCCGACGCGCTGTCGACCGGCGCTGCAGCGCTCGCTGACGGAACCAAGCAGCTGGCTGCCGGCACACATACGATGAAGGACAGCCTTCCCGCTCTGATCGACGGCATCGAGAAGCTGCGAGACGGTTCCGGCTCGCTTCGCAGCGGCATGGAGCAGTTCAACGCGGACGGTATTCAGAAGCTGTCCCAGTTCGTCACGGAAGATGCCGCTGGTTTTGCGGAGCGTCTGAAAGCGATCGCTTCTCTCGGAAAAGAATACCGCTTTGTCAACACCGGTCTGACCGAAGAAGCGGAGGACGGGGTGCGCTTCATCTACCGCACCGCTGCGATCGGCGAATAACATCAGTTGTCATTTAAAAAGTACAGGCATCCTTTTGCAGCAGCTGAAGGATGCCTTTTTTTAGAGACCTGCGCCCGCACATTGTAAGGGAGGCCCCAGGGGGCCGTTGCTTTTCTGCCTGTTACAGGGTATACTGAAAATCAAATACCGGCACGGAATGCCGTCTTCGGAGGAACAAGACAGTGGAATGTAAAGTGGATCCCAAGAGCCTGCAGATGATCAAGGAACTGACCGAGGCCTTCGGCCCGTCCGGCTTTGAAGACGATGCGGTGGAAGTGATCAAAGCGTACACGAAAGACCTGGGCGAGGGACACCGGGATTCCGTGATGAACTATTTTGTGAAAGCGGCGAAGAACACCGGCACGAAGCCCGTGTTCATGCTGGATGCGCACACCGACGAGGTGGGCATGATGGTCCACTCCATCAAGCCCAACGGCATGCTCCGCTTTATCCAGCTGGGCGGCTGGAACGCCGGCAGCCTGGTCTCCAACAAGGTGCGCGTGCGCAACGCGGACGGGGAGTATATCCCGGGCATCATCGCGTCCAAGCCGGTCCATTTTATGACGGAGGCCGAGAAGGCGAAGGGGCCGGGCAGCGACACCGCGAGCCTGATCATCGACATCGGCTCCACCTCCTACGAGGAGACCGTCAACGTCTTCAAGATCCGCATCGGCGAGCCGGTCTGCCCGGAGACCTTCTTTGAGTATGACGAGAAGCACGACGTGATGCTCGGCAAGGCCTTTGACGACCGCATCGGCGCGGCGGTCATCATCGATACGATGAAGCGTCTGGCAAACGAGGACCTGAAGGTGGACGTGACCGGCGTCTTTTCCAGCCAGGAAGAGATCGGCAGCCGCGGCGCGCAGGTAGCGGTCAACGCCGTGCAGCCGGACGTGGCGATCTGCTTTGAGGGCTGCCCCGCGGACGATACCTTTACCGAGTCCTACGCCATCCAGACGGCGTTAAAGAAGGGCCCGATGCTGCGCTTTATCGACAAGAGCTGCCTGACCAACCCGCGCTTCCAGCGCTTTGCCCTGGATCTGGCCGAAAAATGCGGCCTTCCGGTGCAGACCTCCGTGCGCGAGGGCGGCGGAACCAACGCGCGCATGACGACCTACAACTATCAGGGCATCCCCACCATCGTGATCGGCGTGCCGGTGCGCTATACGCACGCCCAGAACTGCATCATGAGCTATTATGACTACGAAGCGTCCGTACGCCTGGCCGTGGAGATCGTAAAGGCCATGGACGCGGACACGATCGCGTCGTTTTAAAAGGCGCAGGCAAGGCGCCGAAAAAAGAAAGGAAGATCAGATGAAGACAGTAACCCTCGGCAAGACCGGCATCACCACCCCGCAGAACGCCTTTGGCGCGCTGCCCATCCAGCGCCAGGACAAGGAGACCGCAAAAAAGATCCTGCGCAAGGCCTTTGACGGCGGCATGACCTTCTTTGATACCGCCCGCGCCTATACGGACAGCGAGGAAAAGATCGGCTACGCGCTCGCGGACGTGCGCGATCAGATCACCATCGCCACCAAGACGCAGGCCAAGAACGCGGACAAGTTCTGGGAGGACCTGCACACCAGCTTAAAGCTTTTAAAGACCGACCACGTGGACATCTACCAGCTGCACCTGGCGGGTCAGGTGTATCAGCCGGACGACGGCACCGGGCTGTACGAGGCCATGGTAAAGGCCAGGGAGCAGGGCAAGATCCTGCACATCGGCATCACGGCGCACAAGGTGGGCGTGGCGGAGGATATCGTGGACAGCGGCCTGTACGAGACGCTGCAGTTCCCGTTCTCCTATCTGGCCTCCGACCGCGACATCGCGCTGGTGGAGCGGACAAAGAAGGCCGGCATGGGCTTTATCGCCATGAAGGGCCTGTCCGGCGGCCTGCTCACCGATTCCGCGGCCTGCATGGCCTTTATGGGCCAGTTTGACAACGTGGTCCCGATCTGGGGCGTGCAGAAGGAGAGCGAGCTGGACGAGTGGCTGGCCTTCTTTGAGAAGACGCCGGAGATGGACGACCGCATCCGCGCGCTGATCGAGGCGGACAAGAAGGAGCTGGCCAAGGAATTCTGCCGCGGCTGCGGCTACTGCGCGCCCTGCACGGTGGGCATCAAGATCAACAACGCCGCGCGCATGATCCAGATGATCCGCCGTTCCCCGTCCGACGCCTGGCTGGGCGAAAGCTGGCAGAAGGAGATGTTCAAGATCGAAGAGTGCATCGAGTGCGGCGCCTGCCTGCCCCGCTGCCCGTACGAGCTGAACATCCCGGAACTCTTAAAGAAGAACCTGGAAGACTATAAGAACATCCTGGCCGGCAAGGTAAAGGTCAGAGAAAGCGAAGTGTTATGAGGATCCACATCAAGAATCCGCAGGTCCTGACTTATGCGGACGGCGCGTTTGCGGCGGAGCAGAAGGACCTGTATATCGACGGCGAGCGGATCGCCGCCGTGGGAGAGGCGCCGCAGGGCTTTGTGCCCGATAAGGTGATAGACGGAAAGGACAGGCTGGTGATGCCGGGCCTGATGAACCTGCACACGCATCACTACATGAGCCTGTTCCGCAACATCGCCAACGACGTGCCCTTCCACGCCTGGCTCTTCGACAACATGATGCCGCGGGAGGACAAACTTTCCGAGGAGGACTGCTACTGGGGCACGCTGCTGTCCATCATGGAGCAGATCCGCACCGGCACCACCTGCTTTAACGATATGTACGTGATCTGCGACGCTGCCGCGAAGGCCGCGCGGGACGCGGGCTGCCGGGCGTACCTGGGCCGCGGACTGGTGGGCGACGATACCGGCGACGGCGGCAGGCTGCAGGCAGCCCTGGAGGAGATGGACCGCTTTGCGGGCGATCCGCTGCTTACTTTCACGCTGTCCCCGCACGCCCCCTATACCTGCAGCGGCGGGTATCTGAAGCGGGTGGCGGAAGCGGCGCGCAAAAAGGACGTGCTGCTGCACTACCATCTGCAGGAGAGCGCGGGCGAGGTGCAGGGCATCAAAGAGCAGCACGGCGTGACGCCCATCGTGCACGCGGACGGGCTGGGACTGTTTGATCAGCCCATCATCCTGGCGCACTGCGCCAAGGCGGAGCCGGCGGATATGCCGTATCTCGCCAAGCCCTGCGTGAGCGTGGTGACGAACCCCGCGAGCAACATGAAGCTCGGAAACGGTTTCGCGCCGGTGCCGCAGATGCTGAAGGCCGGCGTGAACGTGTGTCTGGGCACGGACGGCCCGGCCAGCAACAACGCGCTGAACCTGTTTCGCGACATGACCCTGTTCGCCCTGATCCACAAGGGCGTGACGGAGGAGCCCACGGAGCTTTCGGCCGTGACCGCGCTAAGGAGCGTCACCGTAAACGCCGCGAAGGCCGTGGGACGCGCGCACGAGCTGGGACAGATCGCACCGGGATACCTGGCGGATCTGGCGATCCTGGATCTGAACGCGCCGGAGCTTCTGCCGCACAACGACATCGTTTCGTCGCTCGTGTATTCGGCCTACGGCACGGAGGTGGAGACGGTGCTGATCCACGGAAAGATCGTGATGGAAGACCGGCACTTTACCACCATCGACGAAGAGCGCGTGCGCTTTGAGATCAAAAAACGGACCGGGATCTTTGGCTGATCGGCTGACGACGAAGACGCGGGGATGAAGACGCGGGGACGGTCCTTCCTGTCCTCATTGTCAAATGAGGACAGGAAGGACCGTCCCCGCGTCTTCACAAACGACAAGGACCGCTGCGGCTGCAGCGGTCCTTTTGCGTTGTGCGGGTCCGGCTTATTTGTTGGCCAGATACTCGTTTAAAGCGGCTTCCAGCATGTCGGCGTTGATGCCGTGGACCATGCAGGCCTCCTCTAAGGTCTCGCCCTGGGAAGAGGGGCAGCCGATGCAGTGCATGCCGGCCTGCATCAGAAGCGGAGCGATGCTGATGTCCTTCTGCAGCATTTCGCCGATGGTCATATTCTTATTAACCTGAAAACTCATGTTTACAACCTCCTGCATATCATTAACGCGGTTTCCGCGCCGGGGGTATTATAGTACATTCTTTGGGCATTTTCAACTTTTTTACTTGAAATATCAAAAACACTGTATTACAATCTGCGATGAGGCCAAGAAAAAAGGAGGATACAATTATGGCATATGTTATTTCTGATGCGTGTGTAATGTGCGGTTCCTGCGCAGGTGAGTGCCCTGTCGGCGCTATCAGCGAAGGCGACGGCCAGTATGTTATCGATGCGGATATGTGCGTAAGCTGCGGCACCTGTGCTGGTGTTTGCCCTACCGGCGCCATCTCCGAGGAATAATCTTCGGAAGTATCCCAAACACAAGACCGGCAGACGGGTCCGCTCCGTTCTGCCGGTCTTTTTTGTATCTGCCGCAAAAAAAGCCGCCCGCGGAGCGGACGGCATGGGATACTTTTCAGAGGGTCAGCGGAGCGAGGCCAGCGCGTCGCCCTCCCGCAGCAGTTCGTAGTGCTCGCGGTAGTAGGCTTCTATGCTGCAGTTGGTCTTGACCTGCGCGCCGAACTCCGTAAAGACGTTGCAGATCTTGTTGAAGGCCTCCGCGCTGTGCGCCGACTTGTGGGCCACCAGGTAATATTCCTCGGCGCCGGGACGGCGGTACAGGCTGTTTTTGCCGGTGTAGACGGCGGAGAGCACGTCCGCGCAGGCGAACAGGGCGTTCAGGTCCCTGAACAGGAAGGTACGCGTGATGTCCGCGTCGGCCTCCGGCGCTTTGGCGGCGCCGTCCCGTTCCTGCTTTCTTTCATCCGGCTGCGGGAACAGGTGGTTCATGGCCTTTAAGATGTCCTCGGCCGTGATGTTGACCTGCTGGTTCCCGGAAGAGGTCTCCTGGTTCATTAAAGAGGGAGAGAAGGTGGAGAAGCGCGTGTCCAGTTCCTCCGGATCCTCGATCCGGGTGACGATCAGCATCAGCTGTCCCTGCGGCATGGGAATGGCTTCGATCATCAGCGGGGTGCCGGAATAATCGAAGTTGAATTCACGCGCGGCCTTTTCCATCATCTCGGAAAAGAGCATACGGGCCTTGTCCGAACCGTAGGCGAGTTCCTTCAGGTTCAGATGGCGGGAGGCCAGGTCGGCCATGTCCAGCGTGCAGCGTATCTGGTTGTCATTGATCCTCTCGATCTTCATACGCTTAGTGTAATCAGTTTTCGGACTTTTGTAAAGGACCCGCGGTGATATTTAATAAAGTAGACACAATTTAATGGTTTGTGTTATACTGCCAGCAGGAGCAGATTATGAACTATATCGTATTTGATTTGGAATGGAATCAGTGCCCGGGCGGCAAGGAGCGGGAAAACCCCCGCATCCCCTTTGAGATCATAGAGATCGGCGCGGTGAAACTGACGGAAAAACTGACGCAGATCGGTACCTTCCACGAGGTGGTAAAGCCCCTCGTGTATCACCGGCTGCACTGGCGGCTGCGTGAAGTGGTCCCGATCTCTCCGGAGGAGTTTTCGCACGCGCGCACGTTTTCGCGCGTGGTCAAGGACTTCATCAACTGGTGCGGCGAGGATTACCGCTTCGTCACCTGGGGCAGCATGGACTTGAACGAACTGCAGCGCAACATGGACTATTACCGGATCCCCAATCCGTTTGAAAAGCCGCTGCTCTACTTTGACCTGCAGAAGATGTACAGCCTGCGCTACGACGACGGCAAGATCAAGAAGGCCCTGGGCGACGCGGTGCAGGAGCTGGGGATCTCGCAGGACAAGGACTTCCACCGTGCCTTCGCGGACGCCTACTACACCTCCCGCGTGATGCAGGAGATGGACTTAAAGCCCGTTTCGCGTTACGTCTCGGTGGACTATCACCGCCCGCCGGAGACGAAGGAAGAGGAGATCGATCTGGACTTCAAGACCTACACCAAGTACGTGTCGCCGCTGTTTGCCACCAAGGAGGAGGCCATGGCGGACAAGACCGTCCGCATGATGAAGTGCTACAAGTGCAGGCTTCCGGTGTGGCGCAGGGTGAAGTGGTACTCCGTGGGCAACAACATGTATTTAAGCCTGGCGCAGTGCCCCAGACACGGCTACGTAAAGGGCAAGATCCGGATCAAAAAGGGCCCGGACGACCGCGTGTTCGCGGTGCGGACCATCAAGGCGGCCGACGAGGAGGCCGTTCAGAGCATCTACGAAAAGCGGGACCAGATCCGGCAGAAGCGCAAGGAACTGAAAAAACGCAAAAAAAGATCCGGCAGCGCCAAAGGCAATGCCGGAGCAAACAGCAGTCTTTCCGAGAATACCGAACCGTCAGAATCTTGACGAGTGATCAGAGCGCCAGGTGTACCGCATCCGGCGCCTTTTCTTTCTGCGGCGGTTCTGGCGGATCTTTAAGATGATCAGCACGGCCACCAGGATCACCAGCAGGGAGAGGACGGCCAGGATGGCGATGAGCAGCGGGCGGGATCTTTCCTCCGGCTGCTGGTCCTGCACGTCTTCCTCCGAGGACTGGTACTCCAAAATGTCCTTTTCGTAGTCGGAGGGCACCGTGGTGTTTTCCTTTAAGAAGTCGTAGGCGGAGGTCTCGCCCTCGGTCACGGTCAGGCGGATCTCGCCCACCTTCGTGCCGCGGCAGCGGTAGACGATGGTGGCGATCTCGTCGTCCGGCGAGGACTCGTCACGCAGGGACAGGGTGCTCTCCAGGTCCGCAAACGGCACGCCGGCGGGGACGATCACGTAATTGTCCTCCGGCATGGTGAGCGAGACCAGGTTGCTGCCCAGAAAGGCGTTGCCGGAGGTCAGCAGCTCGTTGCTCTGGAAGTCCGCGTCGTTTTCCGCGATGTCGTACATGGTGAAATTCTGGAAACCGTAGTCGAAGAGGGCGCGGGTGGCCGTATAGCGGTCGTTGCCGGTCTTGCAGCCCAGCGTGACGCAGATCAGCTCCATCCGGTCCTTTTTGGCGCTGGTCACCAGGGAATAGCCGGAGAGCGAGGTGTAGCCGGTCTTGCCGCACTGCGCGTACTCGTAGTGGTCGTCGCCGCGCAGCAGCAGTTTGTGCTTCATGGCGATGCCAAGCTCTTCCTTGTGCTTGTTGGTGGCCGGGATGATGTAGCTGGTGGTGGAATCGATCTTGACGAAGTCGGGATTCTTTAAGGCTTCCCGCATGATCAGGGCCATGTCGTAGCAGGAGGTGTAGTGCTCCTTGTGATAGAGGCCGTGCGGGTTCATGAAATTGGTGTTTTTGCAGCCGAGCTCTTTGGCCCGTGCGGTCATCATCTCCGCAAAGTGCTCGATGGACCCGCCCACGTGTTCGGCCAGCGCCTGCGCCACTTCGTTGGCACTGTGGACCAGGAGCGCGTACAGGCAGTCTTCCACAGAGAGCTCCTCGCCTTCGGTGCGGGCGATGGTGCTGCTCCCTTCTTCAAGTTCGTGAGTTGCGCGGTAGGAAAAGGTGACGGTCTCGTCCAAAGAACAGTTTTCCAGCGTGACCAGAGCGGTCATCACTTTTGTGACGCTTGCGGGATGGTAGGCGGCATAGGCATCCTTGGCATACAGGATGGCACCGGTGGTCGCTTCCATCAGGACAGCGGAGGGGGCGTCGATCGCGGGCGGGGCCGCTCGGCCTTCGATCTCGGTCAGATCGAGTACGGAAGAACTGCCCTCTGCGTATACCGGAACGATGGCGTCCAGCAGTACGCACACGGAGATCACGATCGTAATGATAATTTTCAACAATCTTTTGTTCATGGCATGTACTTTTCAGATAATACCACGAAATATAAAAATTGCAACTTTTTTTTGCGTTTTAGGGCAAAACAAGGGATAGATCCCCCACTTTTGCCCAAAATCTTACGGTTTTCGGTCGTTTCAAAACACCGATTGATTAACGAAAAAAAGGCGGTTATAATGGATACCTAAGTGTGCCCTGTTCGGCACGCGCAGTTTTTAGCGCAAGCGGAGGAAAGCGGATGCTCTCAATGGATATCGGCATTGACCTGGGAACCTCCAGTGTCCTGGTCTATATAAAAGGAAAGGGGATCGTCTTAAAGGAGCCGTCGGTCGTCGCGTTCGACCGCGACTTAAACGAGATCCGCGAAATCGGCGACGAGGCCCGCAAGATGATCGGCCGCACGCCCGGCAACATCGTGGCGATCCGGCCCTTAAAGCAGGGCGTCATCTCGGACTACGACATGACCGAGAAGATGCTCAAGTATTTCATTAAGAAAGCGATGGGCAAGCGCACGCTGCGCAAGCCGCGCATCGCCGTGTGTATCCCCAGCGGGGCGACCGAGGTGGAGAAAAAGGCCGTGGAGGACGCGACCTACCAGGCGGGCGCCCGCGAGGTGAGCATCATAGAGGAACCGGTCGCGGCGGCGATCGGCGCCGGCATCGACATCACCAAGCCCTACGGCAACATGATCGTGGACATCGGCGGCGGCACCACGGACATCGCCATCATCTCGCTGGGCGGGGCGGTGGTGAGCAGTTCCGTCAAGTGCGCGGGCGACGACTTTGACGACGCGATCGTGCGCTACATCCGCAAAAAGCACAGCCTGCTGATCGGCGAACGCACGGCGGAGGAGATCAAGATCTCCATCGGCTGCGCCTATCCGCGCCCCGAGATCCTGACCATGGACGTGCGCGGCCGCAACCTGGTGACCGGCCTGCCCAAGACCGTGACCGTCACCTCGGACGAGATGATGGAAGCGCTGGCGGAGCCGCTTGGCAAGATCGTGGAGGCGGTGCACAACGTGCTGGAGCGCACCCCGCCGGAACTGGCCGCGGATATCTACGAGCGCGGCATCGTGATGACGGGCGGCGGGAGCCTGCTGGCCGGCCTGGACGAGCTTTTGGAGGAGAAGACCGGCATCAACACCATCGTGGCGGAGGACGCGACGACGGTGGTCGCCATCGGCACGGGCAAGTTCATCGAGATGCTCGGCGCCAGGGGCAGGGAGGATTATTGATCGGACAACATGGCTTTGGTGACGCTGCGGGGATATGTGGACCATATCATCTACTCGAATCCGGACAACGGATACACGGTCCTGGAGCTTGTCTGTAACGGAGACGTGCTGACGCTGACCGGCCAGATGGGCGGGATCAGCGAAGGCGAATCCATTTCTGCGGAGGGGGAGTACGTGACCCATCCGTCTTACGGGGAGCAGTTTGCGGTCTCCCGGTTTGAGATCATGGAGCCCGAGGACCTGGACTCCATAGAACGCTATCTCTCTTTCGGCGGCATTAAGGGCATCGGCAGAGCCATGGCCGCCAGGATCGTGAAACACTTCAAATACGATACGCTGCGCGTTCTGGACGAGGAGCCGGAACGCCTGGCGGAGATCAGGGGCATCAGCCCCCGCGGGGCGGCGCTCATCGCGGAACAGGTGGCGGAAAAGCGCGACCTGCGGCAGGCCATGATGTTCCTGCAGAAATACGGCATTTCCTACGCGCTGGCCGGGAAGATCTACGATCTGTACGGGCCGGAGCTCTACACCGTCGTGGAGACGAACCCCTACCGCATCGCGGACGACATCCCCGGCGTGGGCTTTAAGATCGCGGACGGGATCGCGCAGAAGAGCGGCATCGCCTTCGATTCCGATTTCCGCATCCGCAGCGGCATCTACTACGTGCTGCTGAACGCGGTCTCGCAGGGGCACGTGTACCTGCCGCTGGACGTTCTGCTGGAGCAGGCGCAGGCGCTGCTTTCCGTGCCGGCGGAATACATGGACAAGCACGTGATGGACCTGGTGATGGACGGGCGCGTGACGGTGAAGACGGCCGGCGAAGAACGGCGGGTCTACGCGGCGGTCTATTATCATATGGAACAGAACGTGGCGCGGATGCTGCTGACGCTGAACGGCCATGTGGAACCCGAAGAGGCGGAGACCACCGCGCAGCTGGACCGCATCACCGCGAGGGAGGGGCTGGACGCGGACGCGCAGCAGTACAAGGCGGTCCGCTCCGCGCTGACGCACGGCGTGACCGTGATCACGGGCGGCCCCGGTACGGGCAAGACCACCACGATCAACGCGATCATCCGGCTGTTTGAGGAGCGCAACAACACCGTGAAACTGGCCGCACCCACCGGACGGGCCGCCAAGCGCATGACGGAGACGACCGGCCGCGAGGCG
>CACZPX010000276.1 GCA_902783095.1 uncultured Lachnospiraceae bacterium | reverse complement strand
CTCACCGTGGAACAGTGCCTGTACGCGCTGCTGCTGGATTCCGTAAACGAATGCGGCTACGCGCTGGCGGAGCACGTGGCGGGTTCCGTGGACGCCTTTGCGGACATGATGAACGAGAAGGCCGCAAGTCTTGGCTGCACGGGCACGCATTTTGCCAACCCGCACGGCCTGAACAACGAGAACCACTACACCACCGCGCACGACATGGCAAAGATCTTCTGGGCCTGCATGCAGAACCCGAAGTTCTACGAGATCGACTCCGCCACCTCCTACAAGATCGACCCCACGGAAAAGAACCCCGAGGGCTTTTCCATGAAGATGCATCACAAGATGATGCAGGAGGACAGCGACTACTACTATGAGGGCGTGAAGGCGGGCAAGACCGGCTACACCTCCATCGCGAAGAACACCCTGCTCACCTATGCGGAAAAGGACGGCGTGGAGCTGCTGTGCGTGGTGATGAAGGGCGACGGCGGCGGAGCGGTGTACAACGACACCAAGAAGCTGCTGAACTACGGCTTTAAGAACTTTACGCTGATGGACCTGACCGCGAACGTGACGGACTATCTGAACGGTCTGAACTTCGGAAACGCCATGCCGCTCAAGGCCCAGGGCAACAGCGTCTTCTTCGTGCCCAACGGCACGGAGAGCATCTCGCTCTCGCTGGAGAAGAAGGGCGCCTTTGACGCGGACGGCACCGTGGGCAACCTGGTGTTCGCCTGCGGCGAGGACAAACTGACCGCCATTCCGGTGGTGATCGACCGGGAGGCCATGGCGGCCGCGCAGACCAGCGTGCCGGAGACGGAAGAAAACGGCGGCTCCACGGCGGAGGCCGGCGCGACTACCGAGGCGGACGGCAGCGATACGGCGGAGGCCACGGAGACGGAAGAGGCAAAGACCTCGGAAGAGGAGGAGACCGGCGAGTCCATCCCCTCCCGCGAGGAGAGCAAGAGCGGCGGGACCTTCCGCACGGTACTGCTGATCGTGCTGGGCGTGGCGGTCGCGGCTGGCGTCGTCTGGGTGCTGCTTCGCAGGGCCAAAGTGAACCGCATCCGCTCGCAGAAAAGAAAAGAAATCGTAGACAGATTCCGTAACAATAAAAGCCGGTAAGGCTTGACAAGCACTGAGGTTTTCTTTAGTATCATTGTACAACTTTATGGTTCGGATGAACGGCTCGAGAGAGTCCGCCGCAGGCGGCACCGAAGGGGCAAAACTCTCAGGTAAAAGGATCGGGCCGGGACGAGTCTCTGTAAAATACGCAAGTATACCGAAGGGGCAAACTCAGTGCGCATGAGGAAATCTCTCAGGTTTAAAAACAGAGTCGTTCGCTCTCGAGAGAGAGCGGCGGCTCTGTGTTTATATGTGTGCGGCACCGGAGGCATGTGCTTCCCGGCCGCCGGAGCCGTAAGGAAACTTAACACCAGTGAACACTTTTTAGGAGGAAGAAGATGAGCGAACTGAACAGAACACAGCTCTACGACGTGCACGTGAACGAAGGCGCCACCATGGTCGACTTCGGCGGCTGGGAGATGCCGATCCAGTATCCCTCCGGGATCATTGCCGAGCATCTGTACACCCGTCACGAATGCAGCCTGTTTGACGTATCCCACATGGGCAGACTGCTGATCGAAGGTCCCGACCGCCTTGCGTTCCTGCAGCACGTGCTGAGCAGCAACGTGAATGCGCTGGACGTCAACAAGGCCCAGTACTGCATGATCCCGGACGAGAACGGCAGCATCATCGACGACGCTTACCTGTATCGTTTCGAGGAAGAGCGCTACCTGCTGGTGGTTAACGCCGCGAACATCGACAAGGACGTGGCATGGCTTTCCGAACAGATCAAGGCTTTCAACGCGACGATGACCAACATCAGCGCGGACTGGGCCTGCGTAGCCGTTCAGGGCCCCAAGAGCAAGGACATGCTGATGGTCCTCTCCGGCGGCAAGTTCCTGACCGAGCCGATGAAGAACGCCTTAAACACGGTGGAACTGGAAGGACACACCGCCCTGCTGGCCAAGACCGGTTATACCGGCGAGCCTCTGGGCTATGAAGTATTTGTTAAGAGTGCAGACGCCGCCTGGCTGTGGAACCGCCTGGAAGAGCTGGGTGCCAAGCCCGCCGGCCTGGGCGCCCGCGACACCCTGCGTCTGGAAGGCGGCCTGCCGCTGTACGGCCATGAGATGGGTCTGGACCACGAGGGCAACCCCATGCCCGCATTCGCCGTATCCCTGGCCAAGTTCGCGGTCAGCTTCTCCCCGTTAAAGGGCGATTTCGTAGGCCGCGAGGCGCTTGCCAAGCAGCGCGAGGCCTTTGACCGCATCAAGAACCGCGACTATTCCGACCTCACCGCACTGCCCAAGCGCGTAGTGCCGATCACTCTGCTGGACCGCGGCGTGCTGCGTGCCGGCATGGACGTCTTTAAGGACGGCAAGCACATCGGCTGGGTCACCAGCGGCACCATGGTCCCCTACTATGTGGCCGAGGGCGAGGGCCTGGAGAGCGTGATCACCGACGAGACCGCCAAGCGTTCCATCGGTTTCTGCTACGTGGACAGCCAGATCCTGGATGACGACGAGGTTCAGGTAGACATCCGCGGCAAGAAGGCCAAGGCCGTGATCCCGCCGTATCATCTGCGTGTGGACGCGCCGCCTTTCGCCCGCCCCATCCTGTACGGACACGAGCTGGTCAAGAAGGAAGCGGAAGTCAAGCCGCGCGCCGAGCTGGCCATGGACCTGATCAAGCGCGCCATGGACAACCATGACTGGCGTCAGCGCCACTGCATCAACCTGATCCCGTCCGAGAACACCGCAAGCCGCGCCGTGCAGCTCTTATCCTCCTCCGATCCTTCCTTCCGCTATGCGGAGCACAAGAAGGTGAAGAGCTTCTACGACAAGGAGATCTTCTACTATCAGGGCACCAAGTTCATCGAGGACGTGGAAGCGCTGCTGGTGGAGCAGATGAAGGAGTACTTCGGCTGCCGTGAAGTGGAGACCAGACTCTTAAGCGGCCAGATGTCCAACATGACCGTGTTCTCCGCCTTAATGGACTGGAAGAACCGCCTGAACCGCAAGCAGGACGCCAAGCGTCTGGGCTACGTGATGAACAACCACATCATCAAGGGCGGCCATCTGTCCGCACAGCCCATGGGCGCGCTGCACGACTACATCGCCGTGGATCCCGCGACCGAGCGCTCCGCCGTTGTGAACTTCCCGGTCTGCGAGGACAACATCTACAAGATCGACGTGGAAGAGACCAAGAAGCTGATCGACCAGTACAAGCCGGAATTCATCATCTTCGGCAAGAGCATGGTCCTGCACAAGGAGCCCGTGGAAGCCATCCGCAAGTTTGTGGACGAGATCGGCCTGAACACCACCATCATGTATGATATGGCGCACGTGCTGGGCCTGATCGGACCGCACTTCCAGGAGCCGTTCAAAGAGGGTGCCGAGATCGTCACCGGTTCCACGCACAAGACCTTCTTCGGCCCGCAGCGCGGTATCATCGGCGTCAACTATAAGGAAGACGAGCTCAAGTACGGCCTGTGGGAGACCATCGAGCGCCGTGCGTTCCCGGGCGAGACGTCCAACCATCACCTGGGCACCCAGCTGGGCATGCTGATGGCAGCCTATGAGATGAACCAGTTCAAGGACGCCTACCAGAAGGCCATCATCGACAACGCCAAGCACTTCGCCAAGGCGCTGAAGGCCCAGGGCCTGAACGTGGCCGGCGATCCCGCCATCGACTACACCGAGACCCACCAGGTCATCGTGGGCGTGGACTACGGCGAGGGCCCCGAGATCGCGGAGCGCCTGGAAAAGAACAACATCATCGTCAACTACCAGGCTACACCCGACGAGGAGGGCTTCACCGCTTCCGGCGCCCTGCGCAT
>CACZPX010000275.1 GCA_902783095.1 uncultured Lachnospiraceae bacterium | reverse complement strand
CAGAAAGCCCCAGCGCATCCTGCGCGCGCACAGCCGCCCCCGCTCCAAAAGCAGTACGTCCGCCTCTTCCGACGGCCGCACCTCTCCTTCGCGCAGCGTCACGTCCCGCTCCGCGGGATCCAGCAGCTCCCTTATCAGCTCCGCGCCGCTGCGGTAGATATAATACCGGCAGCACATCTTACTCAGGCGCTCCCAGCGCGGCCAGCGTGTCCCCGGCGATCCGGAACACCGTCCACTCGTCCATGGGCTCCGCCCCGAGCGCGCGGTAAAAGTCGATGCTGGGCTGGTTCCAGTCCAGGCACCACCACTCCAGACGCCCGCAGCCGCGTGCGACGGCGATCTGCGCCAGAGCCCTGATCAGGCCCTTGCCGTAGCCCTTGTGACGGTAATCCGGCAGCACGAACAGGTCCTCCAGATAGAGGCCCGCCCGGCCCAAAAACGTAGAGAAATTGTGGAAGAACAGCGCAAAGCCCACTTCCTTTTCGCCTTCCAGCGCGAAGATCACCTCGGCTTTTTTCTTCTCAAAGATCCACTCGCGCAGCAGCGCCTCGTCTGCCACCACCTGGTCTGCCATTTTCTCATAATCGGCCAGCGCGCGGATAAACGACAGGATCAGCGCGCAGTCCGCTTCGGTCGCGTAACGATAGTTCATAACAGGTCCTTCCCGCGGTATGGCGCCGCGGCGGCAAAAGCCGTCTTACTTATTCTTGAATTTGTCTTTCAGCTCTTCCCGGTTCTGTTTGCGCTTTGCCGCGGGGAAGATGGAGTCCAGCACGGCGACCACCGCGCCGCCTTCCACGATATTGAGCCAGTCAATGGTAAATTCCGTCTGCCTGATCAGCGATACGAGCCACAGGGCGGCCAGCGTCAGGGCGGCGCCCACTACGAACATGATGACGGCCCTGACGACCGGATGCAGTTTTGAGCGCATCTTTCTTTCCTCCGTTTTTCCTGAAATCTGAGACAGCTGTTTTCGAATCTCCCTGCTTTTCCCCGCGTATTCGATCTCTGCGGTCAAGCGTCCCCCGAAAGCCCAGGACTGCACGTTCTGTACGGATTCAGGGATCGTGATCTTCTTTAGTTTCTCACAGCCGTAAAAAGCAGCGGGGCCGATCGTCGTGACGCCCTCCGGCAGCACGACTTCTTCCAGGTTATCGCAGTTTGAAAAATAGGGACTGAACGCCTTCACTTTATTCGGCAGAACGATCTGCGAAAGAGACTTGCAGTCATAAAAGGCGCCGTTTCCAATATAATCGACCTGTTCAGGGATCACGATCCGCGTAAGTGAGCGGCAATGCTCAAACCCATAATCCGCGATAACGGTGATCTGCTCCGGGACGATGTATTCTCCCCGGAGCGAAGGATCGACCTTGATCAGTACATGATCCATGATAAATGCCGGTCCGAAAGGGTCCCGATCCGTCTCCAGCTTTGTCTCCAAAAACGGATCCATTCCGACCCTGGTAAGCCCCCTGGGAATATTAATGCTTCGCAGGGCAGAACATTTTGCAAAAGCCTTATCCCCAATGAACGTGACCGCCTCCGGCAAAACCACTTCTTCCAGTTCCGCGCATCCCATGAAGGCTTCATGCCAGACCATATCGATCATATGATCCCCGATCCTGGCCGGTATCTCAAACCTCCCTTTGATCTCGACCGGAAGTGCCGTCCGGATCATTTCGTCAGCCTTATAAGAAGGGAGTCTGTATCTGCTGGTACCATTCTCCTCAACGATCTCGATGCCTCTGTAGGCGATCTCCCAGGGACGGCCTCCGCGGTCCACATCCTGCCGCGCCGCGCTTAAGGCAGGCTCCAGTTCCACATCCCGTGCTTTTTGTTCGGATATGACGGAGCACCGGCCGAGTCCATCTTCCAGAACAAACCAGCCCTCCTCATAATAAAGGTTTATTTTCCCGGATGAAAAGTACTTGCCCATTTCACTTTCTCAGAGAAGAAAAAGAAGGAGCCGGATCTCTCCCGCTCCTTCAGCTCTTTACGATCCTCCCGCCGTCAGCCGTCATACGGCATCGGCCCGATCATATCCTGCCAGGGCGAATATGACTCCTGATGCTGTGCCTCAAAGGATAGATACTCTTCTGACGGAAGATCCGCAGGAAGTGAAAGGATCCTTTCCTGTGCCGGCTCATATCCCCGATATAAGCGGGAATGAACAATGAACGCCCCCTCTGTTCCCCTGAACAAAAGCTTGCTTCCGCTGTAAGCCATACCATGACCGTTACAGTCATAATTGTCATCAGCCAGCTTTTCGACAAACCGGGCATCCTTCAGGATCTCCCGAATACAGAGGGCGTGGTCATAGGTTTTCAGTTCAGCCAAAGTATCTGTCCAGCAGTCCCTTCAGGGCCTTGCCGTGGCGGGCCTCGTCGCGGGCCATCTCATGGATGGTATCATGCAGGGCGTCCAGGTTGTACTTCTTGCAGAGCTTCGCCAGATCGGTCTTGCCCTGAGTCGCGCCGTTTTCGGCGTCTACGCGCATCTGCAGGTTCTTCTTGGTGGAGTCGGTCACGACCTCGCCCAGAAGCTCCGCAAACTTTGCGGCGTGCTCCGCTTCCTCCAGGCCGGCCTTTTCCCAGTACAGACCGACTTCCGGATAGCCCTCTCTGTAGGCGACGCGGGCCATAGCCAGATACATGCCCACTTCCGAGCATTCACCCTGGAAATTGGAGCGCAGCCCTTCGATGATCTCCTTCTGCACGTCTTCCGGTACGTCCTGACCAAAGACCTTGCCGACGCCGACCACATGCTCGGCCGCCCAGCTCAGTTCCGCGTCCTGCTTGTTGAACTTGCTGCCCGGGGCCTTGCACACAGGGCAGAATTCAGGCGGGGTATCGCCCTCATGTACATAACCGCAAACACTGCAAACCCATTTTGCCATAATAATGATCTCCTTCTTGCATTGTATTGAAAAATAGGGATGATTCCTTATTTTATCCCAATAAACGCCGGCCCCGCGGGGAGGATCCGCGATGCGCTACTCCTCTTCCTCCAGCATCTCCGATACCAGCTCCACCGTATAGCAGATCGCGTCCGAGCAGACCCTCTGGTGAAGCTGCAGCTCGGCGATCTTCGGCTTGTCCGCCGGCAGGGAGGGATCCAGTCCGCCCAGGATCTCCGGGCAGCGCCTGCTGCCGAATTCTTCCTCAAACTGCTCCTCAAACTCCCGGATCTTCTTCCGCAGCAGCTGCACCTTTTCCGTGCCGCCCTGACTGCCGCCGCTGTATTTCAGGCCAAGGGCCATCTTGGCGCCGGAGATGCAGCCGCAGAAATTGTTCTGCTCCACGCCGCCGCAGAAACCGGCCGCGATCTTCATGGCCGTGTCCTCGTCAACGCCCAAAAGCGGCGCCAGCGCGCCGAACACGGACATGGAACAGCAGATGCCGTTGCCGAACCGCCCGCGGATCTCTTCAATATCCAGTTCCAGGCCCATAGCCATTCTCCTTTGCCGCAGTTAAAAGTAGTATACCGCACTTTGTCAGGATTGTCTACAAAATAACGATAGTATCTGCAATTTCTTTGTGTTTTTGTTGTAATCTTCCGTGCGGTCCGTCACTTCTTCGTTCGTAAAACATTTTGAGATTCTCGACAGTGAAAATATGGTATTTTCGTTCGAACTGTGATATAATTCTGACAACACTGAAGATAAGGAGATGATTTTATGAACTTTACGATCACTGGTAAAAACATAGAATTGACCGACAATCTGAAGCAGTCCGTAGAGAGCAAGCTGGACAAGCTGAGCCGGTATTTCCGCAAGGATACCGAAGCCACCGTTACGCTCAGCATCGAACGCGAACTGCAGAAGGCGGAGGTCACCATCCCCATCAAGGGCAACATTCTCCGCGCGGAACAGGCGACGACCGATATGTACACCTCCATCGACGCTGCCGTGGACGCCATCGAAAAGCAGCTCTTAAAGCACCGCAAGAAGATCATCGAGCGGCACCACGCCGGCGAGGGCTTCTCGGACGTCTATCTGGAAGAGGACTATGACGACGATGACGAGATCCTGATCGTCCGCAAGAAACACTTCGCCGTCAAGCCCATGGATCCGGAAGAGGCCTGCCTGCAGATGGACATGCTGGGCCACAACTTCTACGTGTTCCGCAACGCCGACACCGACGAGATCTGCGTCGTATACAAGCGCAAGAACAACACCTACGGCCTGATCGAACCGGAAGTCTGACCGGACCGGTAAAACAGCGGGGCAGCCATTGGGCTGCCCCTTTTGCATGCAAAAAACGCGGCTCTGTGCGGGCACAGCCGCGCCTGCCAAACAAAAAAACAAGGCAGGTCCTGAGACCTGCCTGAATGATATCGATCTGTTTTAATCGCCCAGCACGTTGCGGATGGTGACCGGCGTGCGGTAATTCCACTTGGAGATCTTGATGCCGGTCTCCGGGTTGGACGCGTGCACGATCTGGCCGTCGCCGATGTAGATGGCAACGTGTCCGCCGTAGTAGAGGATGTCGCCCGGGCGCATCTTGGACGAGCTGACAGACTTGCCGCAGCCGGCCTGTTCGCCGGAGGTACGCGGCAGCGAGACGCCGAAGCGCTTGAAGATCTGCTGCACAAAGCCGGAGCAGTCCACGCCGCTGCTTAAGCTGGTGCCGCCCCATACGTAGGGGATGGCGCCCACAAAGCTCTCCGCGTAGTCGCAGATGGCCGTTCTGCTGCCGGAGGTCGGCTTGGCGTCGGAGCCGGGCTTGCTGGAGCTTCCTCCGTTGCCGCCGCCGTTGTTTCCACCGCCGTTATTGCCGCCGTTGTTGCCGCCGCCGTTTCCGCCGCCGTTGTTGCCGCCGCGGTCCTCTTCCTGTTCCTGTCTCCTTCTGGCGCGCTCGGCCTCCTCCTCGCGTTCCCGCTGACGGCGGATGGCCGCCTGCTCTTCCTCGATGGAGATGGCGTACTTATAGGACACCTTTAAGGTGACGTAATCATCCAGCACGTAGCCGGACAGATCGTCATCGACCTGCAGCTTGATGAACGCGCCTTCCTCTCCGACCACCGGATAGCGGTCGTCCTCGGAGAGCAGCGCCACCTGTTCGGATTCCACGGAAGCGTCCTTGCGCAGGCGCAGGGACTCGGTGTTGATCTGCGCCACCAGGTTGCCGTTGGTCTTGGCCATCTCCTCCGCCGTGCTGCCGGTGATGAAGAAATAGGCCTTGACGTAACCGGTCACGGAACCGGACGTGATCTTGAACCAGGGGCCGTCCTCGCCGTCCACGGTCTCCGTCACGCGCGCGGCGGACTTGGCGTAGAGCTTGCCAACCAGTTCCGAATCCGCGCTGGCCTTGGAGCGGATATTGATATAGCTGGAGGTGTCCTCCAGATCCGGGAATACCACGTTCTTGTAGAGGCTGTCGTAGCGGCGCAGACGCTTTTCGAGCGCCAGCACCGAGGCGTGTTCCTCTTCCTGGAGTTCTTCGTCCGTGGGCAGTTCCGCGTCGTCTCCGCCGTTCGCCTCATGGGCGGCCTCCAGCATTTCGTCGGCCGCGTAGGCAGCCTGCGTCTCTTCTTCCGCAAAGGACCAGCCGGCGATACCGGCCGTACCCGCCAGATCGTCCTGCTCGGCCGCGGACTCTCCCGCGCCTTCCGGCAGCGTCCCATAGGCGGCGACGCCGGCCGCGCCGGGCAGCTCGTCCGCGTAGGCGGCCGATGAGCACATCATCGCAGCCGCCAGTCCAATGGCTCCTGCTCTTATGAATTTTCGGTTGAAATTGATCAAGGTAAACCTCCCAAAACAACACGATGATGATTACGAAATTATTACAATCAATATAACAAACCCCCTGTCTTCTGTCAAGACAGGGGGCCCATTCATCACTTAATCTTAAGAGTTTTTAAAGGTCTTCTTTCAGCTTCCGGTCAGTCGCCGATCACGTTGCGGATGCCGATCGGGCTTCTGTAATTCCACACGGAGCAGATGACGCCGTTGGTCGGGTTAGAGGCGTGTACCACCATGCCGTCGCCGACGTAGATCGCGATGTGGCCGCCGTAGTAGACGATGTCACCCGGGCGGGCTTCGGACTTGCTGACCTTCTCGCCGCAGTAGCCCTGTTCATCGGACGTTCTGGGAAGGCGGATGCCGTACATCTTGAAGATCTGCTGCACGAAACCGGAACAGTCCACGCCGTTCGTCAGGCTGTTGCCGCCCCATACGTAATTGAGCTTGCCAACGTAACTCCAGGCCTCGGACACGATCGCGTCGCGCAGGGCGGAATCGGTGTCGTCGTCATCCTCTTCCTCTTCTTCCTCTTCGGCAGTCGTGGTGGTCTCTTTTTCCTTTTTGGGGGCCT
>CACZPX010000274.1 GCA_902783095.1 uncultured Lachnospiraceae bacterium | reverse complement strand
TGAGCCGTACGCCAACCCGTTCCGCACCTATCCGCTGCGCCAGGACTACGAAAAGTTCAAGCATCTGGTGGACAAGATGCACGTGGACTGCTACATCATCAACACGGGCGACTTTATGGGCAAGAAGGTGACGCCCAAGGATACGCTGGGCGTGATCGAGATGGTCGTGGACAAGACCGCGGACTTCAAGCGCTGGGAGCCGTTCTCCAACATGGAGATCCTGGAGCTGGAAGGCTTCATGCCCGACATGAACGACCGCAGCTACTGCCTGCAGCTGCAGAACTCCTTAAAGCGCCGCCGCCGCTTCATCAGCGAGCGCTATACCGTGAAGGACGGCTACGACATGCTGCCCGCGGAAGCGCTGGAGGCCGTAGACGAGATGGTCGGCGCGCTGCACTCCTACAAGTAAGGACGGCGTGCGTCTGAAGATCTGACAGGGCTTTTTATCGGAATACCGCAATTGGGTGTCCATCTCCGCCGGAATAGTCGATTGGTTCATATTCCGGCGGTTTTTTGTACGGCAAGCCAGGCAAGCGCGGCCGTGCCCGCACTAAGCCGCATTTGCCGGGAACAGGACATGAGCAGCCGCAGACTGTCCCGCGTCTGAACAGTTTACGGGTGAAACCGCTGCAGAGATACGAAACGGCGGGCGGCTATCGAAGAACGCCCGCGGGGCTTGCGGCGGTCTCTGTTTCGTAGTACCATTTATATCAGAAAAGGGGGTAAGCATATGTACGACTATCTGATCGTCGGAGCGGGCCTGTACGGCGCGGTCTTCGCGCAGCGGGCCGTGGAAGCCGGCAAAAAGGTGCTGGTGATCGACCGCCGCTCGCAGGTGGGCGGCAACGTCTATACCAAAAAGATAGAGGGCATAGACGTGCACGTATACGGGGCCCATATCTTCCATACCAACGACCGGACCGTGTGGGACTACGTCAACCGGTTCGCGGACTTTAACCGCTTCACCAACGCACCGGTGGCAAACTATAAGGGCGAGCTGTATTCGCTGCCCTTCAATATGTACACGTTCAACAAAATGTGGGGCGTCAACACCCCGGCGGAGGCCCAGGAGATCATCGAACGGCAGCGCGCCGAGATCCCCGGGGAGCCGCGCAACCTGGAGGAACAGGCCATCAAGCTGGTGGGCCGGGACATCTTCGAAAAACTGGTAAAGGGATATACGGAAAAACAGTGGGGGCGCAGATGCGAGGACCTGCCGGCCTTTATCATAAGACGGCTGCCCGTGCGCTTCACCTTTGACAACAACTATTTCAACGCGCTGTACCAGGGCATCCCCAAGGAGGGCTATACGGAGATGGTGCGGCGCATGCTGGAAGGCGCCGAGGTGCGGCTTGGCGCGGACTATCTGTCGGAGAAAAGCGTCTACGACGCGATGGCGGAAAAGGTGATCTTTACCGGCGCCATCGACGAGTACTACAACCACCGTCTGGGACATCTGGCGTACCGCTCCGTGCGGTTTGAGCTGGAACTGCTGGACACGCCCAACTTCCAGGGCAACGCCGCCGTCAACTACACGGACGCGGAGACGCCGTTTACGCGCATCATTGAGCACAAGTGGTTCACGTTCGGCAAGGACGCGCAGGGGAACGACCTGCCCAAGACCGTGATCAGCAGAGAGTACAGCACCGAGTGGAAGCCCGGCGACGAGCCCTATTACCCGGTTAACGACGAAAAGAACACCGCGCTGTACCGGCAGTACCGCGCGCTGGCCGAGAAGGAGGACAAGGTGATCTTCGGCGGCCGGCTGGGCGAGTATAAGTACTACGACATGGACGCGGTGATCGCGGCGGCCTTAAAGCTGGCGGACCGCGAACTTGTAGGCGACGGAGAGGGAGAACTGCCGCACTGACGGAACAAAAAAACGATTTTTAAGGAGAAGCATATGAATAAAAGAGGAACGGCGGCTCTGCTGCTGGCCCTTGCACTTGTTTTGACAGGATGTTTGGCGGACCGGAATACGGAAGACGCCGCGCAGGTGCCCTCCGGGGACGTGCTGCTCACGTCGGCGTCGGAGTCCGGCGGGGACACGGAAAAGACCGCGGAGGACGTGACCGGGGCGACGGGCGGCCTGCCTGTGCTGGATCCCACCGGCGGTTCCGCTTCCGAGGCGCCTACGACGCCG
>CACZPX010000273.1 GCA_902783095.1 uncultured Lachnospiraceae bacterium | reverse complement strand
GTCCCGGTTCCACTTGCGGGACACCGTCTCCCCCATATGCTTCAGCTCGTAGGACAGCGGATACTCGTACCAGGGAAAGAACATGGTGCGCAGGTTGCGCGGCGACACGGCGTCCGCAAAATAGGCCAGCTTGGCCCCGGACAGCGGGAACTCATGGTAAAACAGCAGGAAGTTGTTGCCCTCTTCCTTCTCCGATACAAAATACCCCGGCGAAACCTCGTATACGATCCGCTGCGGCGCCTGTCCACGCTCGATCACGAGCTTCGTCAGATAATAGGCGTCCACAGCGTACTCCCCGCCCACGCACATGTTGTGGCCGGTGCGTCCGGTCGCCGCCTCTACGGCAGTCGGATCGATGTTGACCTTTCCGTGGGAGGTCCCCAGATAGAGATCGTCGTAACGGTTTTCCGTGACCGCGTGCACGTCGCTGCGCACGAAGGTGCAGGGATAAAGAATAAAATCCAAAAGCAGCAGCACGGCAAGCACTGCCACGGCGATCAGGACGACGGTACCGGTTTTTCTAAAACTGCGCATAGATGAACCCCCTCGGTGCGGCCGTCGACCCGAACAGGCCGATCAGTACAAAGAGCAGGACGTACACGGCCACTGTGACCGGCAGCGGCAGCGCGTTCAGGCGGTCCCGCACGGAGATCCCGTGTTCCGCCAGCACGCCGTGCGCGACCATCGCCGCACAGCCCACGGCGATGATGAGCAGTGCCCACGGCACGAAGGCCGTCCCCTGACTGCCCGCCGACACGGCGAACAGCTGCGACAGATCAAAGTGCGTAAAGGCCTGCTTCACCAGATAGTTGCCCTCCGCGAGCGTGTCGGACCGGTCGTAAAACCAGCGCAGGTTTACGATGATGAACGTCCGCACGATCATGAAGATATGGTACCAGCGCGCCTTGTCGTTGATGTGCAGCGCCTTTTTCCAAGCCTTGTAGGGCCCTCCCATCAGTTCCGAGAAGGCGATGATGCCGCCGTTTAGGAGGCCGTACACCACATACTTTCCGCTCGCACCGTGCCAGATACCGACCAGGAAGAATACCAGCAGATCCGCCAGGGCGATGGGGATCACGCGGCCGGTCTTCCTACCGAACTTCTTTTTGGTGAACCGGGAAAACTTCATCATCCAGCCGGACAGGGAAATGGGGTAGAACACGTAGTTCATCATCCACTCTCCCAGCGTGATGTGCCAGCGCTTCCAGAAATCCGCCATGGACGTGGCCAGGTACGGCCGGCGGAAGTTCTCATCCAGTCTGATGCCGAACAGGTTCGCGATGCCGATCACCACGTCCATCGCGCCGGAAAAGTCCGCGTAGAGCTGGATCCCGTAAAAGAGCAGGCCGAACAGGACGATGCCGGAAAAGCGGTCGGGCTCGCCCCACACCGCGTCCGCGAACACGCCCGCCCAGTCCGCGATGATGATCTTCTTGGCAAAGCCCCAGAGCATGCGCTCCAGGCCGTTTGCGATATTCTTCCACTCCAGCGGATGTTCCCCCGCAAGCTGCGGCGCCAGGCGGTTGAAATTGCCGATGGGCCCCTGCAGAAGCTGCGGGAAAAACGATACGAACAGCGCGAATTTAAACGGATTCTTCTCCGCCTGCGCCTTTTTCCAATAGACGTCCAGCAGATAGCCGGAGGACTGGAAGGTATAAAAAGAGATGCCGAGCGGAAACAGCAGCTGCAGGCCGGAAAGCTCCGCGTGAAACAGCGCGTTCACCGACTCCACAAACCAGCTGCTGTACTTGACGACGCCCAGCATGCCGAGATTCAAGACCAGGCCGGCGATCACCGCCGCCCGGATCTTTTTTTGAGACGCCTCCTGCTTCTGCAGGCGGTCGATCAGCCTGCCGAAGCAGTAGACGACCGCCGTAGAGAACAGGATATAAAAAAGATGTCTGGCGTTGCCCGCCGCATAATAGACGTAACTGCACACCAGCAGCACGATCCACTGCCCCTTTTTGGGTACGAGGTAATAGAGGATCACCGCTGCCGCGACAAACAGCAGAAACAGGTTCGACGTGAGCGACATGGGCTGGCTCCGGGCTCTGCTTTAGTCCCCTACCAGGCCGTCGGTGTTGCATTGGTCGGCCATGCCCTGATGTTCCTCTTCCTCGTCGTCGCTGTTCTGGCCGCCGCCGGAATTCTTGTTTTCACTGGCTTCCGCCTTCTTCTTATCCGCCGCAGCCTGCTTGGCCTCCTCCTGATCCTCCGTCAGATAGGAGCCCAGGATAAAGCCCGTCTTGCCGTCATATTCCACCTGGAAATACGACTCCGTATCGTCCAGTACGGAGACCGCCGTATTGATCGGCACCACGCCCAGCTTCTCGGCATCCTTGGACGCCGCAGCGCGCATGGTCAGGTTTTCTTTGGTATACATCACCTTCGGCTCCGCCGTGGTGGCCTCGGTCTCCGCCTCCGTGGTGGTGGGTTCCGTTTCGGCTTCCGTCGTCGCCCCGGTGGTCTCGGCAGGCGTTTCCGTCGCGGCCGGCGTGGTCGCCGCAGGCGCTTCGGTGGTCTTTACTTCCGTTGCCTCGGCCGCCTTTTCGGCAACTGTCGTCTGTGCGGCAGTCTCCGCATTTTGGCCGCAGCCGGTCAGCACCAGGCCGCATGCCAGCACAGCCGCAAACAGACCCCGCATCATTCTTCTCATAACGATCGTTCCTCCCATACTGCTTATTGTTCCGGCAGCCCCGGCGCTCCGTTTTTCCGGACCCACGCCTCTGCCGTCTGGTCTTTCTAGAATCTCACTTTTTTATAGATCTGGTAGTTCCTGTGGTACGGAGCGTCCGCACCGAACAGGCCGCCGCCCATATTGTCGTAATACTTCCCGTCGATCTCCACCACGCCGTGGTCCAGCGTCATGATGATCACGTACGGATCGTAGCCCAGCTCCTTGGCGATGGAGGCGATGGTGCAGCAAAAGCCGTAACAGTTGCCGGCGATCCTGTCCCCGCCCAGGGTGTTCACCACGTAGGTGTAGGGCCAGTCGCTGCCCTCAAAGTCCTTTTCCGAGAAGGACTTGGGCCGGTAATACATGTAGGAAAGCAGCCAGTTGTAGCAGGAACGGAACCGGGAATAATTGCTCTGCGACGGGCTGGAGTGGGCGTCGATGAACGCCCTGGTCAGCTGGCTTGCCTGCACGCGGACCGCCGAAAGCTCTTCCGCTCTGCCGTTTCCGTCCGTCCGGTAATACTTTCCGTCCACTTCAAACGGCTCTCTGTTCTTCTGCAGCACGCCCTCGCCGTCAAAGTAATACAGATCCTCTTCTATCGTCTGCAGCCCGGTCACCATCCGGCCGGTCGCGCTCGTTCCGAGATCGCCGGGGCGGAAGTACCGCTGCGAGCCGTCGGCCTCCTGCCAGCCCGTCTGCATCTTCGCATCTTCGTTAAAGAAATACTTGTACGAGCCGATCGTGACC
>CACZPX010000272.1 GCA_902783095.1 uncultured Lachnospiraceae bacterium | reverse complement strand
CTCTGACTCCGTCATTTCAAGGTTCGAATCCTTGTAGCCCAGCGAAGGACCCCGGCAGTGACAACTGCCGGGGTTTTTATCCATATAACATTAAACTGTCGGATATCCACATTGCCGTAAACATCTATTGAAAAGATGTGGGGCTTCGCGGATAACGAGAACGGCCAACATACATCCGATACTGATAAGGAGTAACCCCCATGACAGAAGAGACCATAGCGCGCATCCGGAAATTCACCGCCGACCGTGACTGGGAACAGTTTCATACGCCGGCCAACCTGGCCAAGTCCATCTCCATAGAGGCGAACGAGCTGCTGGAGTGCTTTCAGTGGAACGACGAAGACTACGATGTGGAACACGTGAAAGAGGAGCTGGCAGACGTGCTGGTATACTGCCGCGACCTGCTGGACCGTCTGGGGCTGGACGAGGACGAGATCGTCAACCGCAAGATGGACAAAAACGAGGCCAAATACCCGGTGGAAAAAGCCAGGGGGCGTGCGGATAAATACGATAAACTCTGAGCGAAAACAAAAGACAGCTGTTTTTGCCGATCGATTATGATGGCAAAACGGCTGTCGATGTGATATAGTCTGATTGAATCATCATTTCGGCTGCGGCGCATGCCGCGCCGTCTTTTGCGGAAGTCCCCGCGTTTTGATCCCAAAGACAGAAAGATCTGCCCAGGTTCCATCCGTCTGCGCAGCTGTTTGACCTGTCTGCAATATGCCAAAGGACAGTCCCGCGTGAGCGGGGCGGCACTGTCCGTGTCCCCAAACACGGGGATGCGCGTAGTTCCCGGAGGTGAAATCATGACGGAACAACAAGGAAAAGAGCGGTTTTTGCAGGTGAAAGACCGCCTGCGCGTGCGGCTGTTTGACCTGTGCAGCAAGGAGGAACAGGAAGATGCGGCGTACAGGCCGGTCGGCTGCGGTTATGCCATGGCTGCCTGGCTTTCGGATGCGGACGATCCGCAAAAGGCCGGGCTCGTGTGTATTCCGGGCAGCGGAAAGGCCAGGGAGGAGGCGGTGCGGCTGGTGCTGCAGACCGCACTGGAAAACAGCGTGCGGGAGGCGCCGGCGCAGCTGCGCAGGCTGCGGGAGGTGCTAAGGCACGTTCTTGAAGTGCAGGACGCGGGGGCTGCTTCGCCGCATGGAACGGAAACGGAAGACGACACGGCAGAAGGCGGGGCGGCAGAAGAAGGACCGGCGGAACTCTACGTGCTGAGCGGCCGGACGCCGCAGTTTGGCGCTGCGGCGCTGTTTTATCCGGACACGGCGGCATGGATCGCGCAAAAAGTGGGCGGGGACTACTACGTGCTCCCGAGCTCCGTGCATGAGGTGCTGATCCTGCCGGACGACGGCAGGCAGGACGCGGCGGAGCTCGCGGTCCTGGTGCGGGAGATCAACCGGGCGATGGTGAGTCCGGCCGAACGGCTGGGGGACCGCGTGCTTTTTTACAGTATGGCGCGTCAGACGCTGGAGGTGGCGGCCGCCCTGGACGGACAGGCGGATGAACCGACGGCTTAACGGCACGCGACCAGGACGATCACAGCGGCTGCCGCGTTGCAGCCGCTTTTTGACGTGCAGCAAGCCCGGCAAGCGCGGCTGTGCTGGCACAGAGCCGCATTTGCCGGGCGTAGGTCGTGAAGCCGCAGGCTGCGAATGTCCGCGCTGCGGGGCGGGCAGGAGGCGTTGACCGCCCCCTGCTCGATCGCTTGCACTGTGCGTGCGCGGGCCGTATAATGGTGTGAGCAAGACAAATAGAAGGGGGATCGTCTGTTATGGTTAAACGTTTGGCCGCGGGCTGGCTCTGCCTGATACTGCTTTTTTCCGGCTGCGCGCAGGCGGGTGAGACGTCCGCGCCTGACACCGCCTCTTCCTCCACGGAAACGGCGTCTGCTGCACCTGATGCCGCCCCCGCCCCAACAGAAACTTCACTGTTTGTGCCAGACACCACCGTGCCTGACACCACTGTCCCCCCTACATCAACGGCCGCCGCATCATCCCCGGATACCGCCGCACAGACCACAGAGGCGGAACCGGCGGATCAGACTGTCACCTTCCGTTTTGCGGGCGATTTTACGCAGGCGGAGTACTGGACGGAGACCGGCAAGGCCTGGGTCATGGAGACCTTTGATGAGCGGGACGGCGGGGACATCACCAAAGTCTTTGACGAAGAACTGCTGGGCCTCATGCGGGACGCAGACGTGTTTATGCTGAACAATGAGTTTGTGTACACAGACAGCAGTACGCCCCGCGCCGGCAAGCGCTGGACCTACAAGGCTTCGCCGGAGCGCGTCAAAAACCTGGATATCCTGGGCGTGGAT